>JBOHBA010000134.1:0-5885 GCA_050698095.1 Gaiellaceae bacterium | reverse complement strand
ATGAGCAGCGGAACGGCGAGGATGCCGCCGCCGACGCCGAAGAAGGCGGAGAAGACCCCCGCCGCAACGCCGATGGCGACGAGGCGCACGCAACGTATCGTACGAGCATGGCCAGTCGAGTCGGGCTTCTCGCAATCCTCGTGGTCGCGTTCGGCGTCGTCGGCGCGAGCTCAGCCGCCCGCCAGCCGCCGACCGGCACCGCGATGTATGTCGTGCGCCACGATCAGCGGCTCTGCCCGAGTCCATTGTGCGGTGGCTACTGGGTCGCTATCGCGAACGGCGCGAGGACGCGCTGCCAGGACGGCATGCGGCATCCGCGCTGCTACGTCGCGCGAGCTGTCGACCCCGAGAGCAACCCGACCGTCGACATCGTCGAGGGAGCGCTTGTTCGCGGAGTGATCGACTTCGGGCGCGACGACCTCGGCGAGCTCGTCGTCACCGCGGTCTACGCCCCTGCCGGGACGGCGGCGCTCAGTGGCGGTTACTACCGCGTCGGCGACAACGGCATCCGCTGCGTCCGCGCACCCTGCTTCTCATACCGCGTGACCCAGGTCAACGGATCGACCCGCACGACGGCGTCCGGAGTGGATCTCGCCGCATCCGGCGCAACAACCGGCGACATCGCGCGCGGGCAGCGAGCGCTCCACTCAAAGGACGGCCTCTATGCACGCGGGCGCTTCACGCGCACGCCGGACGGCGGTCGTGTCTTCCGCGCCTTGCGCCTGTACCTCAAAGCGCCGCAGCCTCGCGCCTGAGCACCTCCCAGGCGAGGCGCACGTCCTCCTCAGTCGTCCGGAAGTTGCCGATCGCAAGGCGCAACGCGTAGCGGTCGCCGAGCCGCGCGTGTGAGAGAAACACCTCTCCGGAATCGTTCACACGCTCGAGCAGGCGCTCGTTCTCCTCGTCGGAGCCCTCCCTGCGAAAGCAGACGAGCGAGAAGTGCCGCAGCGCCACGACTTCCCAGCCGGGGTCGGCACGCACCCACTGCTCGAAAAGCGCGGCGAGCCGTACGTGCTCGCGGATCCGTTCCTGCAAGCCCTGCCGCCCGTAGCAGCGCAGCACGGCCCACAGCTTCAACGCGCGGAAACGTCGCCCCAACGGGATCGAGAGCTCGCTCAGGTTGACGGCGTCGTCCGGTGACTGGAGAAACTCGGGGACGAGGCTGAACGCGCGACGGAACTCGTCGGGGCGACGCGTCCAGAGCGCGGAGCAGTCCATCGGAACGCCGAGCCATTTGTGCGGATTCACTCCGATCGAGCCCGCGCGCTCCCAGCCGGCGAAGTGGTGGCGGAGCTCCGGACAGATCGCCGCCGAGCCCGCGTATGCAGAATCGACGTGCAGCCATACGCCGGCGGCCTCGCACGCATCGGCGATCGCGGGCACCGGATCGATGGCGGCCGCGCTCGTCGTCCCGATCGTCGCGATCACCGCGCACGCCCCGTCGAGGTCGAGGAGCTCCGGTCGCAGGCGTAGCTCGTCGTCCACCGGCACCTTGCGGAGCTCGAGCTCGAGCAGCCTCGCCGCCTTGTCGGCGACCGAGTGGGCGTGCTCGGAACAGACGACGACGCGCCGGTCGGGCCGGAGCATGCGCGCAACCGCCAGCGCCGCGAGCACACCCGTCGACGCGGTGTCCTCGATGTGGCCGTGGAACGCCTCGGGAAGCCCGACGAGCTGCCGCAGCCAGTCGAGCGTGAGCTCCTCGAGCTCCTGCAACGCCGGCGAGGTTCGCCAGAGAATCCCCACCTGGTTGAGACCGGCGATGAGGAACTCCGCGAGAACTCCGGGCTCGGCGCCCGTCGTCGCGAAGTAGGCGAAGAAGCGTGGGCTCTGCCAGTGCGTGAGCCCGGGCATGAGGACGTCGTCGAGGTCTCGCAGCACGGCCGCGAACGGCTCCGGCTGCTCGGGCGGCGACGCGGGCAGTCGTGCGCGTATGTCGCCCGGCTCCACGGAAGAGAGCACCGGAAGCTCGGCGACACGTTCGAGGTACGAGGCCACCCAGTCCAGCGCGAGGGCGCCGTCGTCGCGGAAGGAGCTCATTTCCTCAGCTTCTCGATCTCGCGCCACGAGCGGGTGTTCAGGACGTGCGCCTTCGTGAGCCAAGCGCGGCGGGCCTGCGCGACCCCGAGCTCCGCGTACGCGAGCGCACCTGTGGAATGCGCATCGGTCGTGATGGGGATGCGCACACCCGCCTCACCCGCGAGCCGCGCGTGCGTGTCGCGCATGTCGAGGCGGTCGGCCTGGGAGTTGACCTCGAGCGCGGTGCCCGTCTCTACAGCGCGCTCGACGATTCGCTCGACGTCGACCGCCGCTCCTTGCCGCTTCAGCAGTCGCCTTCCGGTGAGGTGCCCGATGCAGTCGACATGCGGGTTGTCCATCACGCCGAGGATCCGCTCGGTCGGGCTGCGGTCGAACGAGGTGTGGAGCGACGCGATCACCCAGTCGAGCTGCGCGAGCACGTCGTCGGCGACGTCGAGCGATCCGTCCGCCTTGATGTTCGCCTCGATCCCGCGCAGCACGCGGAACGGCTTGACGAGCGCGTTGACTGCCTCGATCTCCTCCCACTGCGCCTCGAGCCGGCCGTCGCGGAGGTAGTGCGAGTGGTCGGTGAGGCAGAGGAACCGGTATCCGCGGCCCTTCGCGGCCCTCGCCATCTCCTCGATCGAGCTCTTCCCGTCCGACGACCACGTCGAGTGGCAGTGCATCTCGCCGCGGAGATCTCCCAGCTCGACGAGGTTCGGGAGCGCGCCGTCGCGTGCAGCCGGGATCTCGTCCGTTCCCTCGCGCAGCTCGGGCGCCATCACGGCATAGCCGAGGTACGCGTAGAGCTCCTCCTCGCTCGCATGGGTCACCACCTCGCCGGTTTCCACCGTCGTCACGCCGTACTCCGAGATCGAGAGACCGCGACGCTGGGCCTCCTCGCGCAACGCGATGTTGTGGTCCTTCGAGCCGGTGAAGTGCTGGAGGACGTTGCCGTAGCACTCCCCCGGCACGACCCGGAGGTCGAAACGCAGGCCGTCGTGTCCCACGACGGTGGCCTTCGTGTCGCCGCGCGCAACGACCTCGGCGACCCACGTCCCCTCGCAGAAGGCCGCGATGAGCGCAGGTGCGTCGCTGGACGTCGCGATCAGATCGAGATCGCGCACCGTCTCGCGCCTGCGCCTGACGCTTCCGGCCTCGGACACCGCGATCGCAGCAGGATGCGATGCGAGCTCCTCGGCAACTCGCCGCACCGCGGGCAGTGCGGTGCCCAGAAGTCGGCGCAACTCCGCCTGCTCTCCGACCCCGGCCTCGAGCGCCTTCAGGATCTTCTCCTCGCTCCGCGCGCCCATGCCCGAGAGGTCTCGAAGACGCCCGTCCTCGGCGGCTGCCTTCAGGCTCGAGAGAGTGGTGATGCCGAGCTGTGTCCAGAACCTCGCGGCGGTCTTCGGCCCGACGCCCGGGAGCCGCAGGAAGTCGACGACGCCGGGCGGGACGAGCCCGCGACGCTTCGTCAGCGCATGCATCTCGCCGTCTGCTACCACCTCGACGACCTTGTTCTCGATCGTCCGGCCGATCCCGGGAAGGTCCTTCGCCTTCCCTTCGAGCGCGAGCTCGGCTACGGGGATCGGCGACTCGCGGATCCGCGTCGCGGCGCGCCGGTACGCGATGACCTTGAAGGATTCCTCGTCGAGGATCTCCGAGATGTCGGCGAGCAGATCGAGCTGGTCGGCAAGCTCGGCGTTCCGGGGCAGCGCCTTCGGCATCCCGCGATGATACGGCGATGCCTCGCGCCGTCCTCTGCCTCCCGACGTACAACGAGCGGGAGAACCTCGAGCCCATGATCCGCGCGCTCCGCGAGGTTCTCGATGTCGGAAGAGATCGCGTGCTGGTCATCGACGACGGCTCCCCGGACGGCACCGGCGAGATCGCAGACCGGCTCGCAGCGGAGCTCCCGTGGGTGTCCGTCCTCCATCGCGAGCGCAAGGAGGGCATCGGGCCGGCGTACATCGCCGGCTTTCGCCGGGCGTTGGCGGAGAACGCCGAGCTCGTCCTCGAGATGGACTGCGACTTCTCGCACAGCCCCGCTGTCGTGCCTCGGCTCATCGCAGCCGCGGCGGATGCCGACCTCGTCATCGGCTCCCGCTACGCGCCGGGCGGCGGAACGGCGAACTGGGGGTTGCTGCGGCGGATCGTCTCTCGCGGCGGCTGCCTTTACGCGCAGGTCATCCTCGGTCTGCGCGTGCGCGACCTCACCGGGGGATTCAAGTGCTTCCGCCGAGAAGCGCTGGAGACGATCGACCTCGACGCGCTCTCGGCACATGGCTACGCGTTCCAGATCGAGACGACGTACAGGGTGAGGCGCGCCGGTCTCCGCGTGAGGGAGATCCCGATCACCTTCGTCGAGCGACGGGCGGGGGCGTCGAAGATGACCGGCTCGATCGTCGCGGAGGCGGTGTGGAGGGTCCCGCTCCTCCGCCTACGAGCCCTTCGCGGCAAGGTGTAGCGGTGCAACAGGTGGCCGCAAGCGAGTTCGAGAGCGAGGTGCTGGCGTCGCCGATCCCGGTGATCGTCGACTTCTGGGCACCATGGTGCAAGCCGTGCGACGCGATCGAGCCCCATCTGCGGGGCCTCGCCGACGAGTGGGACGGGCGCGTGCGTCTCGTCCGCGTCGACGTCGACTCAGAGCCCGGGATCGCGTCGCGCTACGGCGTCCTCTCGCTCCCGACGGTCATCCTCTTTGCAGCAGGAGAGGCGAAGGCGACGGTCTACGGCGCCCAGCCGCGAGCGCGGTTCGAGCGCGACTTCAAGCCTTTCGTCTGATCGGACCCGTACGCTCGCCAGCATGGGCAGGATCCGTGAGTTGCTCGCGCACGGGGGTGTCGCGATCCTCGCCACCGTCTTCGCGCTGGCATTCGCGGCCTTCAACCTTGCGGTCGCCGTCGCCCGCGAGGTGATCTCGGTGCTCCAGCAGCACCTCACCGACGAGGAGGGTCGGGGCTTCTACAGCTTCACCGTGTTCGACACGGAGATCGTGTACCTCGACGCGCTGTATTACGTTATCGTGGTCGCACTCTTGGCGGCAGGCCTGATCGCCGTCTGGGTTTCTGCGCGAAACGAGACACGGGAATGCCAGGAGTGCCGGTCTCGAGTGCCCGCCGAGGCAACCGTCTGCCGGTTCTGCACATCCGAGCTCGAGCCGACGCCGATCGATGCGTAGCTGGCTGTCGTGGCTCGTTCGCGAGCGCCTGGCCGAAGTCGCGCTGGCGCTAGCGCTCGGAACCGCGGTGGCGGCGCTCGCCGAGAAGCTCGTCGACATCCCCGTCGCCGTGCTTGCCCAGAACGTCGGCCGGGATCCCTTTCGCCAAGAGGACGTCATCGACCTACTGAGTGTCCTGGGCGGCAGCGCGCCCTACTACCTGAACTTCAGCCTCGGAAACACCGCGATCATCTACGGACAGGTCCTCGCCGATTTCGTAACCTTCGGGCTCGTCGCAGTCATCACGGCGCTCGTAGTCCGGCGGCGCGACCGCGAACTCGGCATCTGCCCGTTCTGCGCCTCACGCATCCCGCACGAGTCGAGGCACTGCGCGTACTGCGGCTCCGGCGTCGAGCCCGGCGAGCCGTAGCCCGCTGCGACACTGCCCCGTGGCGACCGAGCTGGCAGCACGCTGGGCGGATCTGCTGGACGGCGAGGAGATCGCGTACAGCGGGACCGAGCCCGCCCGTGAAGCGCGCACCAAGCCGCTGCCCGGCGACCTCGACCCCCGGGTCGCCTCCGCGCTCCTCGCGACCGGCGTCACGTCGCTCTACCGCCACCAGGCCGAAACCTGGGAGGCGGCTCGCCGCGGCGGGAACGTCATCGTCACCACCGGGACCGCATCCGGGAAGTCGCTCGCCTTCAACCT
>JBOHBA010000133.1:0-4711 GCA_050698095.1 Gaiellaceae bacterium | reverse complement strand
CGTCCAGGACGAACTCGACCGTTCCGGCGCTTCGGTAGCCGATCGCCTTACCGAAGGCAACGGCGGCATCGAGAAGCTGGGTGCGCGTGCCTTCGGCAAGGGCGGGAGCAGGAGACTCCTCGAGCACCTTCTGATGTCGGCGCTGCACCGAGCAATCGCGCTCACCGACGGCCACGACGGTCCCGTGCGCATCCGCGAGCAGCTGCACCTCGACGTGCCGCGGGCGTTCCAGGTAGCGCTCGCAGTAGAGAGTGCCATCGCCGAACGCACCTGAAGCTTCCCGCTCGGCAGCGGCGAGTGCGTCCTCCAGTTCGGCATTCGTGCGAACGACGCGCATCCCGCGGCCGCCACCGCCCGCAGTGGCCTTGACGAGCAATGGGAAGCCGATCTCAGCGGGTGGCCCGTCGGGGAGCACAGGAACTCCGGCCTCGCGCGCGATCCGCTTCGCTGCGAGCTTGTCGCCACCGAGGCGAAGCGCTTCGGGCGAGGGTCCGACCCAGGTCAGCCCGGCTGCCCCGACCGCTTCGGCGAAGTCGCCGCTCTCCGCGAGGAAGCCGTAACCAGGATGGATCGCGTCGGCGCCAACCGACCTCGCCGCTCGGATGTGCTCCTCGGAATGGAGGTAGCTCGCGATCTCGACCGTCTCGTCCGCGGCCCGCGCGTGCAGCGAGTCGCGGTCATCGGGTGCGAACACGGCCACGGTCTCGATGCCGAGCTCACGGCACGTCCGAAACACACGTCCGGCGATCTCACCCCGGTTTGCCACGAGCAGCTTCCGAATGGCCACTGCGGAGGAGCTTATGGGCGCCCGGGGTTTGTAAGGAAGCCTTGAGGATCCGCTTCGGTTTGGTGGATCGCGGGTACGTTCGAGAGGATGAGAGCGCTTGGGCTCGTAGTCATGCTGCTCGTAAGCGTGCTTCTGTCCGCCGGGCCGGCGTCGGCGGCGTCGGGTGTCCGGTTCGGCATTCAGGACGACGCGTGGCTCCAGTACGGGCCCGGCACCCTGGCTACCCGCGCCGCAACTCTCGACCGACTGGGGTACGACGTCGTCCGCGTGACCGTCAACTGGCACGAGGTCGAGCGAGCTCGAGGAAACTACAGCTGGCGTCGCACCGACGCGGTGCTGAGCGCACTGCGCCGAAGAGGGCTCGATCCGGTCGTGACGCTCTGGGGCACTCCCCGCTGGGCGAACGAAGACGAGGCGCCCAACCGGCCTCCCATCGAGGCGGCGGACTTCGCGGAGTTCGCTCGAGCCGCCGCGGCGCGGTATCGCTTCGTCAGGCAGTGGGTGATCTGGAACGAGCCGAACCAGCGCCGCTGGCTTGACCCGGTCTCGCCCGGGGTGTACGTGTCCAGGCTCCTCAACCCCGCGTACCGGTCGATCAAGAGTGTTGCGCCGTCCGCGAAGGTCGCCGGCGGCGTCACGGCTCCCCGCGGCAATCGAGGCGGTATGTCGCCCGTGAACTTCGTGCGCCTCATGGATCGAGCGGGAGCGCTGCTCGACGCCTATGCGCACCATCCGTATCCCGCGAACCCGGGCGAGACGCCGTACGAAGGCGCGTGCCGCGGGTGCAAGAACATCACGATGGCTTCGCTCGAGGTCCTCGTCCGCGAGGTCGGACGCGCGTTTCCCCGAGCCCGCATCTGGCTGACGGAGTACGGCTACCAGACGACTCCGGATCCATACGGCGTCTCACCGACGTTGCAGGCGAACTACATCGCGCAAGCGGCGCGTCGGGTGTACGCGCTGCCGAAGGTCGACATGCTCATCCATTATCTGTATCGAGACGAGCCCGACCTCGCGCGCTGGCAGAGCGGTCTCGAGACCGTCGAGGGGCGCGCGAAGCCGGCCATGGGCGCGACGATGCTGCCGCTCGTTCAGGTCTCGCGCCGCGGAGCGTCGATCCGCGTCTGGGGGCAGATCCGGCCCGGCACCGGGCGCCAGCGCTACGCGCTCCAGCAGCTCGTCGACGGCCGCTGGGTGACCCTCGGCGGTTACCGCATGACGTCGACGGCCGGCTACCTCATGCGCCGGATCGCCGCATCGCGAGGGGCCAAGGTTCGCCTCTGGTACGCGGCCGGACGCGTCGCGAGCCCGGTTCTCGAGATTCGCTAGCTAGTGTTGCCGGCCCAGCCGGGTGGGCGGCGCTCGAGAAACGCCCTCAGTCCGTCCTGTCCTTCGGCGCTCGTTCGTCGCGCGGCAGCGATGTGCGCGGTCTCGATCCCCTGCGGCCGCTCGCGGACGAGCCGCTTCGCTTCTCGCACCGCCTCCGGGCCTCCGACCAGGATGTCCCGCACCAGTGCCTCGGCGGTCTCGCCGGCATCTTCGGAGACCTCGTGCACGAGTCCGATCCTGAGCGCGGTCGGCGAATCGAACCGCTCGCCGGTGAGGAAGTACCGGCGAGCCGCCGCCCCGATCTTGGGCAGGACGAAGGGAGAGATCACAGCGGGGATGATCCCGAGCCGCACCTCGGAGAACCCGAAGACCGCGTCGGGCCAGGCGACGGCGATGTCCGCGCACGCGACGAGCCCCGATCCGCCGCCGAGCGCGTAACCGTGCACGCAGCAGACGACGGGAGCGGCGCACGAGTCGATCGTCTCGAGCATGCGGTAGAGGCGCATCGCATCCTCGACGTTCTCGTCGTACGAGAGCTCGATAGACGCCCGCTGCCACTCGACATCGGCGCCTGCGCAGAAGCTCGGGCCCTCGCCGGCGAGGACGACAGCGCGCGCGTCGCCGACGTCCGAGAACGCGTCGGTGAGATCCGCGATGAGCGGGGCGTCGAACGCGTTCCTGCGCTCCGGTTTCGCGAGCGTCACGCGGAGAACGTGTCCTTCCCGCTCGACCTTCAGCGCACTCACGCCGAGCAGCCTACTCGGGGTCAGACCCCGGGACATGTCCCGATGGGCCACGGCCAGGGGTCTGACCCCGGGTCATCTCCCATAGAGTCACTCCATGCTGAGGGGCGCCTTCGCCGCATCGGTCACGCCGCTCACTGACCACGGCAGCGCGCTCGACGAGGACGCGTTCGGACCGCTCATGGACTTCTTCGTCGAGTCGGGGCTCGACGGGATCCTGGCGCTGGGAACGGCCGGGGAGGGGATCCTGCTCCGGCCAGAGGAGCGCCGGCGCGCGGCCGATCTCTTCCTGCAGGCGTCCGACCGGCGGCTGCAGATCGCGGTCCACTGTGGCGCTCAAACGACTACGGACACCGTCGCGCTCTCGATGCACGCGGCCGAGGTCGGAGCCGACGCGGTGGTTGTCATCGGGCCGCCGTATTTCAAGCTTGACGAGCCCGCGCAGTACGCGCACTTCCTCGCGGCTGCGACCGCATGCGCACCGTTGCCGTTCTACGTGTACGAGTTCGCCGCGACGACTGGCTACGCGATTGCTCCCGCAGTGCTCGAGCGGCTTCGTGACGAGACGTCGAACGTCGTCGGGTTGAAGGTGTCGGACACGCCCTTCGCTGCCTTCGAGAAGTACCTGCTGCCCGGCTTCGACATCTTCGTCGGCCCCGAGGCGCTCATCGCGGACGGCATGGCACACGGCGCCGTAGGCGCGGTCTCCGCGCTCGCCTCGGCGCTCCCGCGCGAAGTCGCCGCCGTCGTTCGGGGCCCGACGCCTTATGGTGCCGCGCGTCTCGGGGATCTGCGCGCCTTCGTCGAGCGCTTTCCGCGCCAGGCGGCTCTCAAGCGTCTGCTGGCACTTCAAGGCGTCGCGGTGCGGGAGGACGTGCGCGCGCCGCTTCGAGGCTTGACGGTCGAGGAGCGCGGCGACCTGGACGCCTGGGCGGCGACTGTGATCTAGATGATGTCGAACTCCTCGTAGACGTCAGGGTCGCCGCCGATCAGATCCTGCGCCCACCCGAGCGCCTCCGGGAGATCCTCGCCGAACGCGACGACGCCGAATCGCTCCGTCACCTCGTTCCAGATCCACTCGCTCGGCGGATCGAGCTCCGGGAGGGACTCGCGGAGCTCGTCGATCGACGTCCTCGACTCGACCACGTTCCAGATGAGGAGGCGGACGATCACATCCGGAAGATGCCGAACGTCGTGTCCGGCACCGGCGCGTTCGCTGCCGCCGCCAGCCCGAGTGCGAGCACTCGGCGGGTATCGAGCGGGTCGATTATCCCGTCGTCCCAGAGCCGCGCGGTCGAGAAGTACGGATTCCCCTCCGCCTCGTAGGTGGCCTTGATCTCCTCGGGATCCGCGTCACCCACCATGGCCAGAACGGTCGCCGCCTGCTCGCCGCCCATGACCGAAATCCTGGCGTTCGGCCACATCCAGAGCTGGCGCGGCTCGTACGCGCGCCCACACATCGCGTAGTTTCCCGCGCCGAAGGAGCCGCCTACGACGACGGTGAGCTTCGGAACCTCCGCGCACGCCACGGCCATGACGAGCTTGGCGCCGTCGCGCGCGATGCCGCCTTCCTCGTACTCCTTCCCGACCATGAAGCCGGTGATGTTCTGGAGGAACACGAGCGGGATCCGGCGCTTGCATGCGAGCTCGATGAAGTGCGCGCCCTTCTGCGACGACTCGGCGAAGAGAATGCCCTGGTTCGCGAGGATCGCCACCGGATACCCCTCGATGCGCGCGAAGCCGCAGACGAGCGTCTCGCCGTACAGCTCCTTGAACTCGTGGAAGCGAGAGCCGTCGACGATGCGGCCGATGAGCTCGCGGGCGTCCATCTCATGACGGAAGTCCTCCGGCA
>JBOHBA010000132.1:0-4834 GCA_050698095.1 Gaiellaceae bacterium | reverse complement strand
CGACAGTGTCGGAACCGTCCTCCAGACGTACCTGTACCGGACGCCCGCCGACCTCGATCGCCTGCTCCCGTTCGGCCCGAACCTGCGCATCGTCAAGGGCGCCTACCTCGAGCCCGCGGAGATCGCCTATCCGGAGAAGCAGGACGTCGATCGCGCGTTCCTGGAGATCGTGAAGCAGGGCCTGCAGGGCGGCGCGTACATCGCGGTCGCCACCCAGGACGAGGCGATCATCCGGCAGGTGCAGGCCTTCGCCGAGCGCGAGAGCATCGAGCGCGACCGATTCGAGTTCCAGATGCTCTACGGCGTGCGGCCTGCGCTGCAGCGGTCGATCGCCGCCGAGGGCTACAAGGTGCTGGTCGCGACCCCGTTCGGCCCTGACTGGTACCCGTACCTCATGCGGCGCCTCGCGGAGCGGCCGGCGAACCTCGGGTTCTTTCTGCGCAACCTCGTCCGGCGGTGACAGGTCTCCCCAAGCACGCCGACGTCGTCGTGATAGGCGGTGGAGTCTTCGGCACGAGCATCGCGTTTCACCTCGCCGAGGCCGGCGTGGACGTCTGCCTGCTCGAGAGAGACGAGCTGGCATCCGGATCGACGAGCCGTGCCGCGGGCGGGGTCCGGGCTCAGTTCTCGGATCCGCTGAACATCGCCATCGGCCTGCGCAGCATCGAGGCGTTCACCCGATTCGCGCACCGGCCGGGAGGCGAGATCGACCTCGCACAGGTCGGGTACCTCTTCCTTCTGGATCGAGACGAGGACGTCGCGGTCTTCGAGCGCAGCGTCGCGCTCCAGAACGAGCTCGGCGTCCCGAGCCGCTTCGTAACGCTCGACGAGGTCGGCGAGCTCTGCCCACTCGCTCGTCTCGACGGCGTACTCGCCGCGACGTATTGCGCGCTCGACGGGCATGCGAGCCCTGAGGCCGTCGTTCAGGGATATGCCGCGGGCGCTCGGCGGCACGGCGCAACCGTGCTCACCCGCTGTGCGGTCACGGCCATCGAGTCCTCCGAAGGCGAGATCGTGGCGGTTTCCGCCGGCGCAGGGGCGATCGAGACCGGGGTCGTGGTTTGCGCGGCGGGCGTGTGGTCACCGGCGCTCGCCGAGATGGTCGGCGTCCGGCTTCCCGTCGAGCCGGTGTTGCGCGAGGTGGGCTTCACGGGCCCGGTCGACGGGCTACCGGATCGGGTTCCGTTCACCGTAGACTTCTCGACCGGCTTCTACTTCCACCGCGAGGGGCCAGGTCTCCTCTTCGGGATGGCCGATCGCGACCAGCGTCCCGGCTTCGACGAGCCGTCGGATCCGGACTGGCTCGAGCGAGTCATCGAGGTCGCAGAACGCCGTCTCCCCCGTCTCCTCGACATGGGAGTCGCAGGCGGCTGGAAGGGCTTCTACGAGGTGACGCCCGACCACAACGCGCTCCTCGGCGAAGCCGCGGAGGTGTCGCGCTTCCTCTACGCGACGGGCTTCTCGGGCCACGGCTTTCTCCAAGCACCTGCGGTCGGCGAGATCGTCCGCGACCTCGTCCTTGGCCGCGAGCCGTTCGTCGACGTCGGGCCGCTCTCGGCGGGACGTTTTGCCCGGTCGGCGTCGCGACCGGAGCACAACGTGATCTGAGCATCGTTCGCACTAGCCTTCACACGATGCCCGCCTCGGACACCCTCGTGTTCATCCCCGCGTGGAACGAGGAGGAGAACCTGCCCGCGGTTTTCGACGAGCTCCGCGCAAGCCTCCCGCACGCGCACATCCTTGTCGTCGACGACGGGTCAACCGACGGCACCGCCGCCGTGGCCAAGGCACACGGAGCGGAAGTCCTCTCGTTCGAAGAGAATCGAGGCCTCCAGGAAGGGATCGCGGCCGGCTACGCATACGCCGACGCGCGCGACTACGAGCTCGTGGGACGAGTCGATGCCGACGGCCAGCATCCGGTCGAGGAGCTCAGCCGGCTGCTCGACATCGTGCGTGAGGGCAAGGCGGACGTGGCCGTCGGATCGCGGTTCGCGACCGGCGACGGCTACGACGCATATCGCTACGAGCCCTCGCCGGCCAGGCGTCTCGGCACCTCGGTGCTGCGTCGCGCGATGGGCGTCGCACTCGGCCGGCCGTTCCACGACGCGACAAGCGGCCTGTACGCCGCGAACCGGCACGCGATGCCCGTACTCGGCAGGCCGTACACGAGCGGCGCCCCGGAGGTCGAGTCCCTTCTCCGGCTGCGCGATGCAGGACTGCGCGTCGTCGAGGTCCCGGTTCACATGCGCAACCGCGCAGGAGGCGAGTCGAAGCTCCGCGGAGGCAAGGCGGTGAGGCTCGTCCTCACCGTCGCAGGCACGCTCGTCGTCTACGGGCTCTGGCGTCGGCGCAGGGAGCGCTGAGATGCGCCTCGTCGCGGTGCTCGGGTACTCGGACCGGCGCACGGATGCCTTGCACCCTGTGTGCGCCGCGCGCCTGGCACGCGCCGAGCGGGAGGTTCGACCCGGGGACACGGTACTGCTCTCCGGCTGGGCGAGGGGAAGGGCGAGAGCGCCGGAGGCCGAGCTCATGGCTCGTGCCTGGACGGCGCCGGCGCGCCGAGTCATCCTCGACCGCGGCGCCCGCTCGACCCTCGGCAACGTGTCCGGTGTCGCGCGAGCAGCACGACGAGCGGGAGCGCGAGAGGTCGTGCTCGTGACCTCCGGCTGGCACGGGCGGCGCGCCGGCATCCTCGCGCGTGCGGCTCTCGTCGGCCCACATACGAAGGTCACGCTCGCGACGACCGATGAGCGAGGAACGCGCCGACAACGAGCTCGCGAGCTCGCGTGCTGGGCGGTCGTCCCCGTTCTCGCGCTGGTGGCTGCACGGACGCGGTAGCTTCCCGAAATGACGAAGATCCTTCTCGCCGGCGCCGTTGCCGCACTCGCGCTCGTCGCCTCCGGGTGCGGGGGCAGCGACGAATCGTCGTCCGCCTCCGCGGCCGACGAGTGGGCGGAGGGTTTCTGCACTGCCATCACGACCTGGACCGACTCGCTGAAGATCGCGACCGATCAGTTCACGAGCCCGTCGTCGCTCACGCAAGATGGGCTCACCGCCGCCGCGAACGACGTCCGCGGCGCGACCAAGACGCTCGTCGAGGACCTCAGGGGACTGGGCGCTCCGGACACCGAGTCCGGCCAGGCGGTCGAGACTTCCATCGAGAAGCTCGCGACCAGCCTCGAGACCGAGATCGCGAAGATCGAGAGCGCCGCCGACGGCGCGTCCGGTCTCACGGAGCTGCCGGGAGCGATCAGCTCGATCACGACATCCCTTGCGACGATGGCCACCGATTTCGGCGCCACCATGCAAGCTCTCGAGAGCGCCGATGTCGAGGGCGAGCTTCGGGCAGCGCTCGAGGCCTCGCCCGCCTGCGCGAACATCTCGGGCTAGCGCACCGGGGTCAGACCCCTGGGGTCTGACCCCGGGCGGGCACGATGTTGTTGTTGCGCCGGAAGAAGTTCTCCGGGTCGTAGACCGCCTTTATTTCGGCGAGACGTCGCAGGTTGGTCGCGTGTGCGCCCTCGACGCTCGAGTCCATCGCCTCGTCTTCCCGCCCGAGGAAGTTGAGGTAGACGGAGCCGGTGCCAAAACGACCGTCAAGCTCGCTCCAGCTCTCCCGCACCCACGCGATCTGCTCGTCGTTCTCGCTCGGATCGGTCCAGTTGGCGCCGATCGAGACGAGGTATGGCGCTGACCGCTCGCTGAACGCGGTCGCGGCGGAATCCACCCGGTTGACCGCTCCGCCCATCGGATAGACGTCCAACCAGGCGAGCTCGAACGCCGATCGCGCCGCAAATCGATCCTGGCCACGCTGCACGATCAGCTCGATCGCTTCGTCGGAGAGATCGCGCACGTACACCGACTTCCAGTAGGCACGCAACTCACCTCTTGGAAAGAAGCCGTCGAAAGCGGACTGCACGACCGTGAAGGGCATCGGCTGCGAGATGTCGGCGAGCGGCGTCGCAAGCTCGCGAAGCGGCTGCAGCACGTTCATCCCTTTCTCGGGATCGCCCGTGTAGACGGCGGCCACGACGAGCGCCTGCTGCCCGTGCACCGGCTCCGGAAGGTGCGGGTCGGCGGGGAACCTGCTCGCGAACAGGATCGCTTCCCCCGTCACCTCGTCCGCGGCAACGTCGAAGTACTCGCGGTACCCGCGGAGCACCGTCGCGGCGTCGGCCAGTGGATAGAAAACGCCGGCGAAAGCGACGATCGGCCCGATCGGGTGAAGCCGAAAGGTGAACGAAGTGACGACCCCGAAGTTTCCCCCGCCTCCGCGAATAGCCCAAAAGAGGTCCGGGTTGACGTCTTCGGACGCGGCTCGAACCTGGCCGTCCGCGCAGACGACCTGAGCTGAGAGCAGGTTGTCGCACGCAAGACCGTGCTTGCGGCGCAGCCAGCCGTAGCCGCCGCCGAGGGTCAATCCGGCGACGCCCGTCTCGGAGACGACACCCAAGGGCGTCGCCAGCCCGAACGCCTGCGTCTCGTGGTCGACATCGCCGAGCGAGGCTCCGCCCTGAACGCGGGCGACTCTCGCCTCGGGGTCGACCTCGACGGCTCGCATGCGCGAGAGATCGATCAGCATCCCGCCGTCGGCGCTCGAGAGGCCGGCGACCGAGTGTCCGCCGCCCCGAACGGTGACCTCGAGCCCTTGCCGGCGCGCGTAGTTCACGGCCTCGATCACGTCGGCCGTCCCGCCGCAGCGCACGATCAGGCTCGGTCGATCGACGTGCATCGCGTTGAACGCGAGCCGGCCCTCTCCGTAACCGGGGTCGGAGGGCGCGAGCACTTCGCCCCGGATCTGCACCCTCAGCTCTGAGAGCGTGTCCTCAACGGT
>JBOHBA010000131.1:0-6707 GCA_050698095.1 Gaiellaceae bacterium | reverse complement strand
CCATCTGGAGCGTTAAGTCATCCAGCGTGAACTGAAACACGTTCGGGGTCAGCGCGGCCTCCGCAAACGAAGGCAGGTCCTCGGGGTCGTACAGTATCGCCCGGTGCGCGTACGAGCCGATCTCGAGGCCCGTCCCCTCCTGGCGCTCGTACATGTTCGTGTCCATGTCGCGGACGATCGGGAAGTCGATGTCCCCCTTCGTGTCGGCGAACCAGTGCGTCGGGCCGATGTCGATCATCTGGTGCACCGCCGGCGTCAGCGGAATCGACGCACCTGCCGTGCGCGCCAGCTTCGGGCTCCAGACGCCGCACGCGATCACGACGACCTCCACCTCGATGTCGCCCTCGGTCGTCCGCAGCCGCCGCACGCGGCCGCCCTCGACCTCGATCGCGAGCACCTCCGTGTTCGCGAACACGGAGAGCCGTCCCGACGACTGGCCGCGCTCACGCATGATCGTGCCGGCGCGCAGCGAGTCGACGACGCCGACCGACGGCGTGTAGAAGCCGCCGAGGATCACGGTCTCGTCGATGAACGGGACGAGCTCTTTCACCTCTTCCGGCGTGACGAGCGACACCGGCTCGATGCCCCATGCCTTCGCGGATGCGACGCGCCGCGTGAGCTCCTGCATGCGCTCCTCCGTCCGGGCGACCTCGATCCCGCCCGACTCGGTGAAGACGTCCATCTCCTTGTACTGGCGCATGCTCTCGAGGGTGAGCTGGGTCATCTCCTTCGAGTGGTCGACCGGGTAGATGAAGTTCGAGGCGTGCCCGGTGGAGCCGCCGGGGTTGGGGAGCGGGCCCTTGTCGAGCAGGACGACGTCCGACCAACCCTGGTCGGTGAGGTGGTACGCGACGCTGTTGCCCACGATCCCGCAGCCGATGACGACAGCGCGTGCCGTGCTGGGGAGACTGCTCATCGAAGGACGCGCCGAATCGCTTGCTCGAAACCGATGACGTGCCTGTGCATGGCCTCCTCGGCTCGCGCGGTGTCGCCGTCGCGGATTGCCTCGAGCAGCTCACGATGTTCGTTGACCGCGTCCTCGAGCCGGGCCACGCGATCGAGAGCGAGGAACCAGATCCGCAGCGTCAGGACGTAGTACTCGTTGAGGGTCGCCTCGAGGAACGGGTTGTGCGCGCAGTGGTAGATGTGCCGGTGAATCCGCTGGTCGAGGTCGATGAGCATCCGCTCGTCCAGCTCCCCCTTGGACTCCTCGAGCTCTCCGAGGAGGAGCTCGATGTACGCGTGGTCGTCGTCTGTCGCCCGTTCGGCGGCGAGTCGCGCCGCACGGCTCTCGAGCGTCGTGCGCACTTCCGAGAGACCCGCGAGGTCGCGCACGTCCACGCCCGAGACGAACATCCCGCGCCGCGGGTAGACGTCGACGAACCGCTCGCGGGCGAGCCTTCTGAGGGCCTCCCGCACGGGTGTCCGCCCGAGCCCGAGCCGCTCCATCAGCTCGCGCTCGCTGACGGGGGAGCCCGGAGGCAGCTCGAGCGTGACGATCAGCTCGCGAATGCGGTAGTAGGCCCGGTCCGAGAGGGAGCGGGCGTCTGCCGCTTCGGGCTGGTGGATGACAAGCGTTGGCGTGGTCATCGGCGTGGTGGGGTCAGGTCTTCCACGCTCCAGTCTTGGAACGTGGAAGACCTGACCCCCTATCTCACTTCAGCCAGGCGTTGACCTTGGCCTTGTTCTTCGCCACCCACGTCGCGGCGGCCTTGTCCTTGGACATCTTCTTGCCCGAGATGAGGTTGGCCACGAAGTTCTGATCCGCAGACGTCCACGAGAACTTGCGGACAACCTTGAGCGCCGGCGAGCCGCTCTTTGCGAACTCGCCGCTGACGAGCTTGTCGAGCCCGTACGACGGGTATTCGCACGCGTGCTTTCCGGCCACCTTCTCGTCGTCGACGCAGCCCTTGAAGCGCTTCGGGAGCTGGATCCGGACGAGGTCGTACACCGCGTTCAGATACTGCGGGTCGTACCAGTAGAAGAGCACGGGCTTCTTCTGCTTGTACAGCTGCGTCCAGCGCGCGACCTGCGCCGGCTCGGCGCCCGCGACGACGTGCTTCAAGTTCAGACCAAGCTCCTTGATGAGCGCGCGGTCCTTCTGGACATACGACGGGTCACCGCCCAGGAACATTCCCTGGGAGCCCGACTCCGGCGACTTGAAGACGCTCTCCTTGCCCTTGAGCCCCTTCCACGACTTGAAGGTCGGGTACTGCTTGAGCAGGTAGGCCGGGATGTACCAGCCGATCACGCCGGTGATCCCGTTCCCGCCGACGTTGATGACGGATTTCGAGGTGACGTACTTCTTGTTGGACGGGATGAGCGTGTTGTCCCAGTCCTCGAGGACGACGTCGATCTTGCCGTCGGCCATCGCCTGGAAGCTCGGCTGGTTCTCGGTGATGTTCAGCACCTTGACCGAGCACTTGAGGCGCTTCTCGAGGACGTTCTTGAGGACGTATATGTTCGCCGTCGAACCCACCCAGGAGTTCTCGTTCAGCACGACGTCACCGCATGCCTGGCGCGTACCGCCGGCCGCGACCGTGACGGCGATGAGCGCCGAGGTGGCGACCGCGAGTACCGCGAGGCCGATCCCTGTGCCCCGATGACGTTTCGACATCCGACCCTCCTTGTCGTTGCGGTTCCGGTTTACGTCTGCGTGAAAGCTCACGCGATCTCCTTTCTCGCCTGCCGTGCCCCTTGCGTGACCCGGTCGAGCGCGATCCCGAGCGCCAGGATGGCGATCGAGGCGACGACGCCTTGCCCGAACTGGCCACGGACGAGGCCCTGCGCGACCTCGTACCCGAGGCCGCCTGATCCGACGAGCCCGCCGATGACCACGACGGCGAGCACCATGATGATCCCCTGGTTGACGCCGAGCATGATGGCGTCGCCGGCGAGGGGGATCTTCACCTTGCGGAGTATCTGCCAGCGCGTGGCGCCGAAGGCGCCGGCTGCCTCGACGCTCTGAGGCGCCACGTCCTTCAAGCCTCGCTCCACGAGACGAACGACGACCGGGAACGCGTAGAGCACGGCTGCCAGGATTCCCGGAACGATCGATACGGGCATGAGGTAGATGAACGGGACGATGTACACGAGCTGGGGCAGCGTCTGCAGCACGTCGTTGATCGGACGCATGACGCTCGAGACGGTCCGGCTCTCCGATGCCCACACTCCGAGACCGAAGCCGAGGATCACCGCCATGACGGTGGCCACGATGACCTGGGAGAGCGTGTCCATCGCAAGCGCCCAGACACCGATGAAGCCGATAAGGGCGAGCATGGCGAACGTGGTGATCGCCGGCCGCAGGCCGGAGACGACGAAGGCGATGAGGGTCAATCCGACGATCGTGGTGAACCACGGAGCCTGGACGAGGAACGACTGCAGCGGCAGGAGTAGCTCTGTGAGGATGAAGTTGCCCACAGGGTTCGTGATCTTGAAGACCCACGTGAACGGGTCCTGAACGTAGTCGAGCACCTTCTGGATCTGGGCAAGCAGCCACTCCTGTGCGGTCACGGCTCGCTGCCGCACTCCAGCGGCGTCCGGGAAGTCACCGCTGACGCCGATCGTCTTGGCAACGACGAGCGTCCCGACGATCGCCGCCGTGACGCCGAGCGATTCCAGCCGTAGACGCCGCCTCGCCGCAGCGTCGACGTGACGCTTGGTGGGATCGGTTCGATCGGCCACCGCTTCGGTGATCCGGTCGAGAGCCATCGCCATGACCACGATCACGACTCCGGCCAGGATCGCGAGCGCCGGGTTCGAGAAGAGCCCCGAGTTGACGACCGCGCCGAGCCCCCCGCCTCCGATGAGCCCGGCGATGACGACCATCGAGAGCGCGAACAGGATCGTCTGGTTGAAGCCCAAGAGCAGCATCCGCCGCGACATCGGAAGCTGAACTTTCAAGAGCATCTGACGTCCGGTCGCGCCCATCGAGGCTGCGGCCTCGACCGTGTTCACGGGCACGCGGCGGATGCCTAGCGCCGTGATGCGAATGCACGGGGGGATCGCGTAGATCATCGTTGCGACGACGGCCGCGGCGTAGCCGATCGAGAAGAAGAGCACGACCGGCATGAGGTAGGCGTATGCCGGGACGATCTGCGCCGCGTCGAGGAGCGGCGTCAAGGCTCGATTGAAGCGCGCTGAGCGTCCGGCCGCGATGCCCAGAGGCACGCCGATGGCGATCGAGAGGCCGACCGCAGCCAGCATGAGTGCGAGCGTCTCGATGCTCTCTGCCCACAGGCCCGAGACGGCGAACGCCGCGAACGCCGCCAGCGCCCAGATCCCGGCGCGCACCCCGCCGAAGCGCCAGGCGAGCAGTGTTCCTGCGACCGTCGTCCCGGTCCACGTGAGCCAGACGAGGAAGTCGTCGAACCAGGTGACGAGGTTGTCGGTGAAGATCCTGAAGCCGTCGAAGATGGAGAAGAGAAGGCCTCCGCCGCCTTCGAGCCGCTGATCGATGAAGTAGGCCTGGATGTCGTCAAACTTGAACTGGAGCTGGTTCCAGGCCAGGCTGTTCGGCCATGGGAAGCGGGCCACCTCGTTGCCGTTGGCGTCGACCGTGACGCCCCAGGCCTTGTACGCGAACCACATCAGCGCGACGATCGCCCCGACCTGGACGAGCTTCCCGCGCCACCAGGGGACGTGGGTGATGACCGGACTCGCAGCCGCGCGTGCCTCCGCGATGGTCGTCATGAGCTCTCTTCGTCCGCGATCGCTCGCAGCACGGCATCGCGATCGACGATGCCTACCATCCGCCCGTCCTCCACGCAGCAGACGGGCTTCTCGCTCTCCGCGAGGACCGGAAGGGCCTTCCGCATGGTCGTCACGACATCGAGCTTCGGGCCGTCGGTCGGGTCGCCTGGCGCCGGCTCGCGCATGATCCAACGGAGGGTCAGGACGTGACTTCGCGGGATGTCGCGTGTGAAGTTCTCGACGTACTCGTCCGCGGGTGAGCCGACGAGCTCTTCGGGCGTTCCGAGCTGGACGATTGAGCCGTCGCGCATGATCGCGATCCGGTCGCCGAGCCTGAGCGCCTCGGGCAGGTCGTGCGTGATGAACATCGTCGTCTTCCCGATCTCCTGCTGAAGGCGCATCACCTCGTCCTGCATGTCCCGCCGAATGAGCGGGTCGAGCGCGCTGAACGGCTCGTCGTAGAGCATCACCTCCGGGTCTGCGGCGAACGCACGCGCGACGCCGACCCGCTGCTGCATCCCGCCCGAGAGCTGGTCGGGGAACTGATTCGCGACGTCCTCGAGCCCGACGAGCTTCAGCACCTCGTGGGCGCGTCGCTGGCGGTCCTTCTTGCCCATGCCCTGTACCTCGAGCCCGAACGCGACGTTGTCGATCACGCGCCGGTGCGCGAGGAGCCCGAAGTGCTGGAAGACCATCGACACCGAGTGCCGCCGAAGGTTGCGGAGCTCGTTGCGATCGGCGGCCATGACGTCCTGCCCCACGATCTCGATCGTCCCCGCCGTGGGCTCGATGAGCCGGATCAGCGTTCGCACGAGCGTCGACTTGCCGGAGCCCGAGAGCCCCATGACGACGAAGACCTCGCCCGGCCAGACTTCGATGGAGACATCTCGGACGGCGACGACGTTGCCCGTTTTCGCGCGGAGCTCGGCGCGCGACAGGTATGCGATCTCCGATCCGACGAGGCGCTCGGGGTGCGGCCCGAAGACCTTCCAGACCCCCGTGGCGCGAATGACGGGAGGGCCCGTGCGATCGATTCGGTTCTGCGGTCGCGCGGGAGCAGTCTCGGCCGTCTCGGTCATTCGCCGACGCTGATATATCACCCCGGCTGGCGCTTGTCTACGAACGGTCTAGATCGTCTTGAACTGCTCGAACGGTTGGCGGCAGTTGTCGCAGTAGCGGATCGAGCGGCACGGCGTCGGGCCGAACAGGTTGTCGAGGCGCGTGTTGGTCGAGCCGCAATAGGGGCACCGGAACCCGCGCTGGAGCTGGACGAGGTCGAGCTTCCCCGCCGGCCGCGGTGAGGGAGGTGCTAAGCCGGCCTGGCGGAGCTTCTCGCGGCCCTCGGGCGTGATGCGGTCGGTCGACCACGAGTCGTCGAGAACGACGCGCACCTCGGCTCGCGTCCCGAGCTCCTGCGCCTTGGCGCGCATCGCGCGCTCCATCGTCTCGAGCGCTGGGCAACCCAGGAACGTGGGCGTGAAGTCGATTCGTACGCTCTCGTCCTCGACGGCGACGTACTTGACGACGCCGAGATCCACGATCGAGATGACGGGAATCTCCGGGTCGGGAATCTCCGCCAGAGCCCGCCAGACGTCAGCCTCTGTGACTTTGTGGCTCAGAGCCACTTGGGTATCCCCTACCACCGGGCGCCTGGCGGAGCCGAGCGTCGAACCATTGTCATCTCTTCCCACAGCTCTGCGAGCTCTGCCTCGTGGACGCCGCGCGGAACGACTTCGGCAACCGAGAGCTCGCGGCCGAGTCGCCCTTCCACGCGCGCACGAAGCTCTGAGCGCAGCCCGTCGTCGAGGACGCCGAGCGCGTACGGCCACAGCTCGTCGACGGCCTCGTGCAGTCGCGACCGTCCCACCTCGCTCGACAGGAGACGGTCGCTCCACATCTCCGCATGCATGCGGTGGTACGCCTCCTCGCGATCCATCTTTGCCACCAGGCCTGCGATCTCAGGATCGTCGGACGTCTTGAGCGCGGCGAGCCGGATCTCGTCCGCGGTCTCGTAG
>JBOHBA010000130.1:0-5697 GCA_050698095.1 Gaiellaceae bacterium | reverse complement strand
CGTGCTGCGCGCAGGCGTGGGAGCGCGACGACGCGCTCGACCGAAATGCTGCCTTCCGGGATCAAGCGGAGCTCACCTTCTGCGACCGCTGCCACAAGTGCTCCGGTGTGAACGGAAACCCCGCGCTCGGCCAGAAGTGTCAGCACGGCGTCGGTCGCAGGCTGCCCGAAGAGCCGCAACGGCTCCTCTTCGGGTGTCACCACCGTCAACTCGACCTCCCGGATCTGATGCTCTTCCAGATACGCGGCTGTCAGGAGAGCCAGCTCGTAGGCGGGCAGCGACCAGACGGCGCCCCAGGGGATGGCGAACGCGACCGACCGAACGGCTCCACTTGCAATCTCCTCCAGCAGATGCTCGATCATCTCGATGTCCGCGGGGCCTCGGAACGTGAGTGCGCCTGGTATCGCCGGAGTCGCCAGCGCCCCACAGGCAACGAGGAGCACGTCGTACTCGATCTGGGCGTTCTTGGACGTGTACGCGATATGGCGCCAGGCGTCGACGCCGGTAAGAGCACCGGGTGTGACGCCGGCGCCGATAGCGCGAGCGAGGCTGTCGAGCTCGAGGCGCATGACCTCGCCGAGCTTGAAGGGCGCCGCAACCGCCAGCGGCCTGTACCAGAAATGCGGCTCGGGGGCGAGGAGCTCGACGCTCACGCGATCCGCGGCGAGGTCCCGAAGCGCCAGAGCCGCCTCGAGCGCCGCGACGCCTCCACCGGCGATCAGGACGCGTGTTGGGTCGCCGCTCGTCACCACGTCTCCTCTCGACGTCCTTTGCCTGCTTCTGGTGGACAATGAGAGCGTCTGCGGCCGAGGGCGACAACAGCGAAAACCACGGCTCGGCCGCGGCCTACTACGGATCCGGCGCTCTTCGGGAGAGCTGCCGCTACGGCACGACGACGAGCTTCGCTCCCGCACCCTCCGCCTGACGGCGCCACGCGTCGGCGACCGCGTCGAGCGGTACCCGCTCGACGTCGATCTGGATCTCGCCCGCGATCGCGTGGCTCACGAGCCGCCGGTAGTGCTCCGCGAGCTCATCGGCAGGAACGGCGAAGTTCGTGTGGCCGAGGATCGACAGGCTCTTGAAGCGCACGTCCGCTGACGCAAGCTCGGCCGTTGCACCCGCCGACTGGCCGAGGTTGACGATCGTGGCGCGCGGCTCGGCAGCCTGAATGGCGGCCGCCGCCGGCTCGCCCCACAGCGGGTCGAATACGTAGCTCGGGCCCTCGCCGCCGAACGCCTCCTTGAAGGCCGCCGCGAGGTCCGCGGCCTCGTCGAGGCGAAGCGTCGCGTCGGCTCCGTACTGGGAGGCGCGCTCGAGCCCCGCGGTGCTGCGACCGGCCGCGACCACTCGGGCCGCACCGAGCAGCCTGGCGGCCTGCACAGCGACGAGGCCGACCGAGCCCGTGGCCCCCAGCACGAGCACGGTCTCGCCGCCGGCGAGCGGCGCCCGCCACGCGAACGGCAGCCAACCCGCGAGACCGGCGATCCCCAGCCCCGCGGCGAGTGCAGGATCGGCGCCCTCGGGCACCTCGATCGTGTGTGCGTCCCCGACCGGTGCACGCTCACCGACCGTGCCCTGCGATGTCCGCCCCAGTGAGCCGCCGAACATCCAGACGACCCTGCCGTCCGCGGTGCGACCCACGGCCTCGCAGCCGGGGACGTAGGGCAGGTCGGGGTGACCGGTCGCGAGTACACCGCGAGAGACCGCGAGGTCGATCGGGTTGATCGGCGCTGCCAGCACCTCGATCGTCTCTCCGGACGGCTCGGCAACGTCGCCCAGCTCTGGTACCGCACCGACCTCGCGGATCAGCGCTGCCTTCACGGGTACTCGATCTCGACGATGGCCTCGATCTCGACGGGCATGCCGAACGGAAGGCTGCCCACACCCACCGCGGAGCGAGCATGCCCCTCGCCGAACACGTCGAGGAAGAGGTCGGAGCAACCGTTGATCACCTTCGAGTGCTCGACGAACTCGGGAGTGGCATTCACCATCCCGAGCAGCTTCACGACGCGCTTGACGCGATCGAGCGTGCCGAGCTCGTGTCTGAGAACCGCGAGGAGGTTGAGGGCAACGACGCGGGCGTGCACCACCGCCTCCTCGGTCGTCACGTCCGCTCCGACTTTGCCCCTCGGGACGTGGCCGTCGGCCGTCACCGGACCCGCACCAGACAAATACACGAGGTTCCCGGTGCGCACGGCGTTGACGTAGCTGGCCGCTGGCGCGCGCACCGGCGGCAGCTCGAGACCGAGTTCCTGGACGCGCTGCTCGACGGACACGATGCTCGGCTCCCTCTCGTCCCAGCGGCTACATGCCCATCGCGTGATACCCGGCGTCGACGTACAGCGTCGTGCCGGTCACGTTGCCCGCGTCGTCCGACAGGAGATAGGCAGCGGCAGCGCCGCAGTCGTCCGCCTCGATCTGCCGGTGGAGCGGCGCGCGCTCCTCGAACATCGCCTCCATCGTCGTGAAGCCGGCGATCGAGCGAGCGGCAAGCGTCCGCACCGGCCCGGCAGAGATCGCATTGACCCGGATCTTCTTGAATCCGAGATCCCAGGCGAGGTAGCGCACCGACGAGTCGAGCGTCGACTTGGCGACGCCCATGACGTTGTAGTGGGGAACCGCGCGCTCGCCGCCGAGATAGGTCATCGTCAGGATCGAGCCGCCGCCGCGAGCCTCCATCAGCGGCTCCGCCGCCCGGGCGCACGCGACGAGCGAGTACGCGCTGATGTCGAGCGCCATCCAGAAGCGGTCGCGCGGGGTGTCCGTGAAGCGGCCTTCGAGGTCTTCCGCCGCCGCGAACGCCACCGAGTGGACGAGGATGTCGAGCCCACCGCCGAACGTCTCGGAGACCTCGGCGAAGACGCGCGCGATGTCCTCGTCCGAGCGGACGTCGCACTCGGTGACGAGCGGGCTCGCGACCGTCTCCGCGAGGTCGCGAACGTTCTTCTCGATCCGCTCGCCCTGGTACGTGAACGCGATCTGCGCACCTTCCTCGGCGAGCCGGTGCGCGATCGCCCACGCGATGGAGCGCTTGTTGGCGACGCCGAGCACGAGCGCCTGCTTGCCGTCGAACCTGCCGGCCATCCAGCGATCCTAAACGGATAAGGTCGCGGCGATGAGCGAGAAGCGCGTCGCGGTCGTCACAGGAGCCTCCTCCGGAATCGGCGAGGCGACGGCACGCGAGCTCGCGCGGCGAGGCTGGCACTGCGTGCTTCTGGCGCGGCGCGCGGACCGGCTCGAGGCGCTCGCGGCAGAGATTGAAGGCGAGTGGGAGATCTGCGACGTGCGCGACCGCGCCCAGGTCGACGAGGTCGCCGAGCGCGTGCTCGAGCGCCACGCCGCGATCTCGCTGCTCGTAAACAACGCGGGGGTCCCCGGTCGCGGCTCGTTCGTATCGACCTCGCCCGAGACCGTCGAGCGCGTTCTCGAGACGAACTACCTGGGCGGCGTCTGGTGCTCGCGCGCGTTCCTGCCGGGGCTTCGAGGTGCGGCGCCGCACGCGCACGTCGTCAACGTGGTCTCCGTGGCGGGAACGATCGCGTTCGCCCCTGCCGGCCCCTACGCGGCGGCGAAGCACGCGCAGCTGGCGTTCTCACGTTCGCTCGCAGCGACGCTTCGCCCCGAGGGTGTCAAGGTGCACGCGCTGCTCCCCGGCTTCGTGGAAACGGAGGGATTCAAGCCGCGCACGACCCTCAAGAGCTCGCTCATGCGTCGCCTCGTACTCGACTCCGAGGAGGTCGCGAATGCGATCGTCGAGGCCGTCGAGAAGGGGAAGCGTGAGGTGACGATCCCGTGGTTTCCATACCGCCTCGCCTCGATCTTCCAGGCGCTCTTTCCGGGAGTGCTGGCCCGCCTCGTGGGGAGCTATGGCTATCGCTCGGGCGTCCAGGACTGAGCACTACGGCCGGGGCTTGCGCGCGACGTACCAGCCGACCTCGATGTCGTAGGGAGCCGCTGCGACCGGGCCGCGAATCCGCTCCCGGTCCTCCGCCGACACCCGGGCGAGCTCGAGCCGTTGTTCGAGATCGACCCGCTCGCGCGTCACCTCGAACGTAAGCAGGACGAGATCGTTCGCGTCGAGGTATCCGCGCACGTCGGTGTCGGGGAGCAACCGCTGGTGCGTTCCGTCGCGCAGGCGCTCGAACCGGTCCAGCTCCAGGCTGCGGAGCGGGTCGACCGAGCCGAGTTGATCGACGACGAACAGACGGCCTCCGGGGCGCGTCACCCTCGCAAGCTCGGAGACTGCGAGCTCGGGACGGCGCACATGATGGAGAACGCGATGCGTGCACGCGAGATCGAAGCTCGCGTAGCCGAAGGGAAGCTCCGTGACGTCGCCTTCGAGGAGCCGTACGTTGGTGGGCGCGGCCTCACGGCCGGCCTCGAGGTAGTCCGCTCGGGTGTCGATCCCCACGACCTCTGCGACGTTCGGCGCAAGCGCAAACGCGAGCGCTCCTGTGCCGCACCCGGCGTCGAGCGCCGCCTCCGTCCCGGTGAACGGCCCGAGGAGGCGGCGCACGCGGTCAGCGAGATCCGACGCGCGCTCGGCCTGCAGCGCGAGGCGTAGCTCGATGCTCACGAGATCGCCTCGGCAGCGGCCAGAGAACGCGCGAGCTCGAGCGCTTGGTCGCGCGTCGAGATCGTCCCGGCTGCCCGCTCCTCGTCGATGGCAGCGAGGATACGCCCGATCTCGGGTCCGGGCGGGATGCCGAGCTCGTCGCCGCGGACGAGCGGTTCCGCCGGATCGTCGCGACGCGCCGCCTCGACGACCGCCGAGAGCTCGAGCGCCCCGACGAACGCGAGCGCGTCGAGGGCCCACGGCTCCGTGATGCGCCGGAACCGGTGGATCGCGCGCGGCGACGGATCGTCAGGAGCGCGTGCGCGCATAAGGGTCGTCGCGTACCGCCGAAGCTCGTTCGAGATTGGGAGCTCCGTCAGGCGATCTCGGAAGACCGCGACCAGGCGGAAGTCCGGATCGTCCAGCGCCTCGAAGTCCCCGGCGAGCCGACCGCCGAGCGGCGCGAGCAATCCCAGCGCATCGAGCCTGCGGTAGCCCATGGGCGACAGGCGTCGCAGCTCGCCGAGGACGCGCTCGCCCGCGGGCAGCGTCACGAGAGCCGAGAAGGCCCGCACGAGCTCCTCTGTCCGCTCGTCCATGTGGAAGCCGAGCTCGTCCTCGAGTCGCACCGCGCGCAGGAGGCGAAGTGGATCGTCCACGAAGACCGAGTCGGAGACGGCTCGGATCAGCCGAGCGTCCAGATCCCCGTTCCCGTCGAACGGGTCGCACACCTCGCCCGATCCGACCCGCACGGCGATCGCGTTGAAGGCGAAGTCGCGCGAGGCGAGATCGGCCTCTATCCCCGCGGGAAGGGGCGTGAAGTCAACCGTCTGGCTCGCATCGGGTGCGGCTACACGCCAGGCGCCGTGGCGTTCGGAGAGCGGGAACGCGGCGCCGCCGAAGCGCCGCGCGTACAGTCTTGCGGCCTTCCGCGGCTCGCGGCACGCGACATCGAGGTCGAGCAGCGGGCGACCGAGACGCTCGTCTCGAACCGCGCCGCCGACGATCCATGCCTCCTCGTCGCCGAATATCTCGCGGACGCGCTCATCCATCCCTAGTGGTCTCTCCGGGAAGTCCGGTGCTGGTTGGCCGCGCGAAACCGAGCAGCGCTAGGACGCAGGGAGTCCCGATATCAGTAGATA
>JBOHBA010000129.1:0-8243 GCA_050698095.1 Gaiellaceae bacterium | reverse complement strand
GTCCAGAAGTTCTCGGACTCGTTCGCGTCGCTCCTCGCAGGCATCGACGCGAAGCGCGCAGCCCTCGTCGCCTGACTAGAGGCGACGGCAGCGCTTCGGAGACCGTCCGAAAGCCCGTGCGCTTCATCTCGCCCATCCGCGGTGACGCCGCATGAGATCGGTGAAGGCGACGAACCGCGAGAAAGCGAGCAGCTGTCGGGTAGCCGAGGTTGTCGACCAGCGACAGTCCTAGAACATCGGCCACCTCGCGTTATCTGTAGTCGAGCGGGCGTCCGAAACAACGTTCGAGCCGAGCTACGTACGCGCCAGCGCAGCGAGGATCTCGGCGTGAAGCAGCCCGTTCGAGGTGATGGCGGTCCCGCCGTCGATGCGTGACGCCCCGGTGGCGTCCGAGAACGTGCCGCCGGCCTCCTCGACCACGACCTGTACGGCCGCCAGGTCCCACTCGCCCACACCCACCGAGTCCACCGCGCCGTCCACGACTCCCTCGGCAACCAGCATGTGCGCCCAGAAGTCTCCGAGAGCGCGCTTGTGCCAGGCGCGGCGAACGAGCTCGGGCACCGGATTCTCGAGCGCGAGGCTGAGCACAGCGCTCTCGATCTGCGCGACCGCGGACACCTTCGTGGCCACTCCGTCGACGAACGCGCCCTCGCCTCGCTCCGCCCACCAACGGTGTCCGAGCGCAGGCGCCGAGACCACTCCGAGCCTGACGACCCCGGACTCCTCGAGCGCGACGAGCGTCGCCCAGATCGGAAGCCCACGCGCGTAGTTCCGCGTCCCGTCGATCGGATCGAGGATCCAGCGTCGAGCCCCTTCGACTGCACCGCCGTGCTCCTCTCCGAGGATCGCGTCAGCCGGACGCTCGATCTCCAGCAGCCGGCGCAACTCGGTCTCCACCGCGCGATCGGCTTCGGTGACGGGAGTGAGGTCCGGCTTCGTCTCGATAGCGAGGCCGGAGCGGAAGAGCGGCAACGAGATCGCGTCCGCCGCGTCGGCAAGCCGGAGCGCGAGAGCGAGGTCGGGACTCACGTCCCGACGATACCGCGCTTACCCGCCGGCGATCGCGAAGGTCGGGCGTACGACGCGCACCGCGACCGGAGCCGACCACGTCATCGCCGCAGTCCCGACCTGCGCCGCGTTCAAGCCGCGGACGCGGTAGTACCAGAGCCCGGCCGGCAGTTTCAGGACGATCGCGGTTGCGACCGTCCGGGACGACCCCTGCTTACGCCAGGGGTACGTCGTGCGCGACCACTGGACCTCGTACTCGGTTGCGCCCATGACCGGCCGCCAGGCCACGAGTGGCGTGGCGAACACGACCGGCAGCGTCCCAGCCTGCGCGAGGAGCCGCCCGTTCGGCTTCAGGCCGGAGACGAAGGGGCCGTTGCCGCCCGTCTGTGGCGCCTTCGAGTCCTTCCCGAATACGCCGACCCGCCCCGCTTCGCACGCATCCTGGGGCGACTCGTAGTCCCAGTATTCGAAGATGTCCGAATCGGGAGGGATCACGATCACCACCGGGACAACCGTCCAGTAGTAGCGAGTGCTCTCGACGTCGAGGTCAGGGAGATCCAGCCGGAGGAGCGATCGCTCGTTCTCGAAAGACTCGTTGGAGACGAGCGGGAAGGTGTCAGCCGTATACGTCGCCGCGTGCTCGTTCTTGTCGTTTGGAAGGATCGAGTTCAGCGCGTCGTCGAACTCCTTGCCGTTCGCAGGCAGCCTGAGCGGACCATTGACACGAGGAGCGAAAGCCGGGCTGCCGACCACCGATCCCTTGAAGACGACGTTCACGCAGTCTCGGTCGGAGAAGACATACGCCCGGAAGAGCCGAAACTCCGTGCCGTCGAGCGCCTGATCTCCGGAAAACGTCATGCCCGGCATGAGCTGGTGGGGCGGTTCGACCCCCGTGCTTACGAGATCCGAGATCGCAGCGCCAAGTCGGATCTTTCCGGATGTCCACGTGGGATTGGACGCAGCGTAGACCGCGGTCCACGGGCCGTACGAGACTGCCGGAAGACCGTTGGGGAGCGCGCCGACGACACTTCTGACGGCACGAACTCGCCACTGCACTGTCTGCCACCAGGCCGGGTCCAGATGGAAGGTGTAGACGTCGCGCTGGTCGGCGGCGTTGGTGTGCGTCTGGACGATCTTGTTGAGGTACCCACCGGGGCCCTTGCCGCCGAACCAGACTTCATAGCTGGTCGCCCCCTCGATGGGCGTCCAGCGGACGATCCCCGGTCGCGCGGCAAGCGGCACGGGAACGTTCTCCCAGCGCATGTTGAAGCCGAACAGCTTGCTCCATGCCGATGCCCCGCTCGTCGTGACCGACCGCACCCGTGCGTACAGGGTGTACGGAGCCTTGCCCGTGAACCACGGAAGCGTGAGATTGATGGATACCGCCGGGATCTTGATCGGCGCGATCGTCATCTTGATGAGCTCTTCGCCCGTGACGCCATCGCCTCCAACACCTCTCGAGCTCTTGTCCAACACCTTGACGAAGCTCACCGTGACCGGACGGCAGTGCTTACCCGAGTTGACACCGCTCGCGACGTTCGACCAGATGACCGAGCTGCCGGCGAACGAGCGACTCGTCGCGAGCTCGAACTCGTAACACGCCGCACCGCGCACAGGCGTCCAGGCAAACGCGGGAGTACGGGTGAACGTATGAGTCGGCGGCTCGTTCGGTCGAAGCTCGAACCCTCGCAGCCCCGTGGGTGCGCCGGGTAGGGCGCCCGAGGCAGAGGTGGTCAGCAGCGTGCCGAGGAGGACCCCGGCGACAAGGGCAAAGTAAGCCGCACGCACGCTTGTGTCTTCGACATCGAAGGCTGCGGAGCCTTCCCTCGATCGAGGGATGCCTCTATCGGGTGAGGGCTGTTTCGAGCAGGCGTCCTGCGGCAAGGACCAAGGCGTCGGCTCCGGCTCGACCGGCGAGCTGGACCGACGCGGGCAGCCCGTGCTCGGCGAGGCCGCACGGCAACGCGAGCGCGGGCCAGCCGAGCGCGTTGAACGGAAACGTCCGGCTGATCATCGTCTCGCGCACGTCGAGGTCGCCGATGCCGCCCGCCCCGATCTCGGGCGCGACGCACGGGAGCGTGGGCGTGACGACGAGATCGACGCCTGCGAGCGCGTGCTCGACCAGATCGCGGTACTCGGCCCGGCGGCGCGCCGCTGTCTCCGCCTCGGCATCCGTGACGTCCAGGCAGCGCTCGATCTTGATCCGCAGATCCTCGCCGTAGAGATCGGAGTTCTCGGCGAACAGCTCCTGGTGAACCCCGGCCACCTCCCGCATGAACAGCCGCCCGACTCCTTCGGGCTGCGGAAGCACGAGCGCGCGCAGGCGCGGGAAATGCGCCGCGGCCGCGTCGACCCGCGCTTTCACGGGCGTGTCCGCATCGTCGATCCAGGCAATCCCTACCTCGATCTCGTCGAGCGAATCGAGCGCGAGCCGCTCGAACCCGGGAGCAAGCACGCGAAGCGCCTCTTCGCAGGTTGCGACGTCGCGCGCCATCGGGCCGGCGTGGTCGAAGCTGGGCGCGAGCGGAAAGCAGCCGTCCAGCGACACGAGTCCGTATGTCGGCTTGAATCCGACGACGCCGCAGCAGGCCGCCGGGATCCGGATCGACCCGCCGGAGTCGGTGCCGAGGGCGAGCTCTGCGGCGCCGAGCGCGAGCGCGGCCGCGTTCCCGCCGCTCGACCCTCCCGCAACGCGGCCCGGCGCGAGTGGGTTCGGAACGACGCCAAAATGCGGATTCTCAGAAGTCGTGCCGTACGCAAACTCGTGCAAGTTCGCCTTGCCGACGACGGCCCACCCCGCTGCCTCGAGCACCGCGACCGCCGGAGCGGTGGCCACCGGAACATGGTCGCCGAACAGCGGCGACCCGTACGTCGTGACGAGCCCTGCTGTGTCGAAGAGATCCTTGACGGCAAGCGGCCGCCCTGCGGGCTCGCCGTCCGCAAGGCCTAGAAACACTCCCGGCGGACAGTCCTGGGGTCTCAATCGAGTTGCAAGTACAGAACTGCGGCGATCGCTGTGCCGACGAAGAGGAGCCAGAAGAGCGCGAACAGCGCCCAGCCGAAGCGAAGATTCCTGCGCGCGAGCTCTCGGTCGCTCACAGGATCACCGGATCGAGCGCAGCCGCGACGAACAGCAGCGCGAGGTAGGCCAGCGAGTAGTGGAAGAGGACCTGGGCGCGGGCACGAGAGAGGTCGCGACGCAGGAGCACCGAAAGCACGACGAACGCAGCGCCGAGGCCGATCGCCGCAATCGTGTACAGGGGTCCGAGCCAGTACCCGACCGCGATCGTGAACGCGACCAGCCCGAGCGAGTAGAGCAGGATCTGCCGCGCTGTCTCGCGGTCTCCGCGCACCACCGGAAGCATCGGCACGCCTGCCGCCGCATAGGCGTTCTTGATCATCAGCGCGAGCGCCCAGAAATGCGGTGGCGTCCAGAGGAAGACGATGAGGAAGAGCCAGAGCGCCGGCAGCGCCAGGCTCCCCGTCGCCGCGGCGTAGCCGACGAGCGGAGGCACCGCGCCGGCCGCGCCTCCGATGACGATGTTCTGCGGAGTCGAGCGCTTCAGCCAGCGTGTGTAGACGACGACGTAGAAGAGGTTGCCGACGAGCGCGAGCACCGCGGTCAGGACGTTGACCGCCGAGGCGAGCAGCGCGAACGAGAGCGCCGAGAGCAGGAGGCCGAACTCGAGCGCCTGCCCCGGAGTCACTCGCCCCGACGCCACGGGACGCTCCCTCGTCCGGCTCCCCATCAGGACGTCGATGTCGCGGTCGAGGACGTGGTTCAGGGCAGACGCGCCGCCGCAGGCGAACGCGAGGCCGGCCATGGCAACCACGAGCAGCCCGAGCGGCGGCACTCCCTGGGCTCCGACAAACATCCCGGCCGCGCCCGTGAGCAGGAGCAGCGTCATGATCCGTGGCTTCGTCAGCGTCACGAAGTCGCGCACGGACGCGAGCGGCACCGGGGAGCCGCGGAACGCGGCGACCACCACGAGCAGCGCGCCGCCCAGCGCGACGCCGGCAGCTCCGACATGGAGCGCGCTTGCCCAGGTCGCGCCGTCGCTCCACGCCACCGCCCCACCGAGCCCAATCGCGAAGAGGAAGAGGAGGGCCGCGGCAACCGCTCTCGCGACGAGCTCCGGGTACGCCATCCGCGCGACCACGGCGTTTGCGACGAGGAAGGGCAGCGCGACCAACGCCAAGCCCCAGTGAGTCGTGCCCAGCTCGAGCACGGCGCCGACCACCACGAGGCCCACGGCAAGCGCCGCCGCCGACGCGGTAAGCCTGTAGAGGGGACCGGGTGTGCTCCGGCTAGCCATGCGCTCGCTCACCTCGCTGCTTCCGTAGCTTCCGCCTGAGATCGTAGAGCGGTCGTGCGCTCGTGACGTAGGGCACCTCGTCGAAGTTGTGCGGTGGCGGCGGCGAGGTCGCGTACCACTCGAGCGTGGCCGCCTGCCAGGGATCGTTGCCGACTCGGGGCCCGTTCCGAGACGTCTTCACCACGTTGACGATGAAGAGCAGGATCGCGATCCCCATCACATACGAGCCGACCGTCGAAACGAGGTTGTAGCCCTCCCAGCTCTCGTTCGAATACGTATAGACGCGCCGCGGCATCCCCTCGAGCCCGACGAGGTGCTGAGGGAAGAACGCGAGGTTGAAGCCGACGAAGAGCGTCCAGAACTGCCACTTGCCGAGCTTCTCGTCGAGGAGGCGGCCGAACATCTTCGGCCACCAGTAGAAGAAGCCCGCGAAGATCGCGAACATCGCGCCGCCGAAGAGCGTGTAGTGGAAGTGCGCCACGACGAAGTACGTGTCGTGCACCTGCCAGTCGATCGGGAAAGCGGCGAGGTAGATCCCGGTGAGACCGCCCAGCACGAAGACGGAGAGGAACCCGAGCGCGTACAGCATCGGCGTGTCGAAGCTGATGTTCCCGCGCCAGAGCGTCGCGAGCCAGTTGAAGATCTTGATCCCGGTCGGGACGGCGATGGCCATCGACGCGATCATGAAGTAGACCTGGACGGGGATGGGAAGCCCAACCGTGAACAGATGGTGTGCCCACACGAGCCACGAGAAGAGCGCGATCGCGACCGTCGAGAACGCGACGGCCTTGTACCCGAACACCTGCCTGCGCGCGAACACAGGGAGCACCTCGGAGATCATCCCGAAGGCGGGGAGCGCGATCACATATACCTCGGGGTGACCGAAGAACCAGAACGCGTGCTGGTAGAGAACCGGCGAGCCACCGTCTTCAGGGTTGAAGAAGCTCGTCTGGACCTCCCACGGCCCGAACGAGATTCCACGGTCGAGCAGAAGCAGCGTGAGGCCAGCCGAGAGCGTCGGCAGGATGGCGATGAGAAGCCACCCGTAGAGCAGGATCGACCAGGTGAAAAGGGGCATGCGCGTCCAGGACATGCCGCGGGTGCGCATGTTGTGGATCGTCACGATGAAGTTGATCGCGCCCGCGAGTGACGAGGCGGTGAGGATGTGCAGGGAGAGGATCCAGAGGTCCTGCCCGTTTCCGGGCGCTTGCGTCGAGAGGGGCGGATAGGCGGTCCAGCCCGAGCCGGCGGCGCCTCCGTCGGCAAAGAAGCTCAGCATCAGGATCGCACCGCCGAGGAAGAAGAGCCAGAAGGAGAGCGCGTTCAGCCGCGGGAAGGCAACGTCGCGGGCGCCGATCATGAGCGGTACGAGGTAGTTCGCGAACCCGGCTATGAGCGGAACGACAACGAGGAACACCATCGCGGTGCCGTGGATCGTGATCAGCTCGTTGAACCGATCGGCGCTCAGCACGTCTGCGTTCGCCTGCGAGAGCTGCAGCCGGAAGACGAGCGCCATCAGCCCGGCGAGCACGAAGAAGACGAGTGCCGTCGAGATGTAGAGGATCCCGATCCGTTTGTGGTCCGTGGTCACGAGCCAGCTCGCGACCTTGCCGCGCTGCCAGGCGGGGACTGCCTCTGCTCTAGCTGCCACCGGGCGGGTTCTCCTCGAGGTAGACCGTCAACGCTTTCATCTGCTCGTCCGTCCAGTCGGCCCCTACGGCGGGCATCGCACCGCGACCGTTACGGACAAGGCTCACGAGCTCGTCCGAATCGCCGAGGGTGAGCGAGCCGGCGATGCGGGGCCCGATGCCGCCCTCGCCCGCGAGGCCGTGGCACTTGGCGCAGACGCCTTCCCACTGCTCCTTGCCGAGCTCCTCGCCGCTTCCCGTGGTCTGAGCCATGAGCCGCCCCTCGAGCCAGGCTGCGAACTCATCCTCGGGCAGGACCTCGACGGACGCGAGCATCTGCGCGTGCTCCAGGCCGCACAGCTCCGCGCACTGCCCGGTGTAGACCCCGGGGTTCTCCACCTCGAACCATGTCTCGTTGACGGTTCCCGGAATCGCGTCGATCTTGCCGCCGAGCGCCGGGATCCACCACGAGTGAATGACGTCGCTATCGGGCGCACTCACCTTCAAGCGAACGGGAACTCCCGCGGGCGCGGCCATGTCGTCGATGGCGATCACGCCGTTCGGGTACTCGTACTGCCAGTAGAACTGCCGCCCGGTCACACTGATCTCGAGCTGGCCGCCGGCGCCGGCGGATGGGATGTTCTTGATTCCGGGGAGCTCGATGAAGACGAAAGCGGCGACCAGGAAGAGCACGACAACCGGAAAGACCGTCCAGACGAGCTCGATTCTCGTCGTGCCCGCGATCGGAGCGCCGTCCTCGAAGCGAGGGCGGTTCCGCCGACGGTACTTCACGATGAAGGCGACCAGCAGACCCTCGACGAGAACGAAGATCCCGACGACAAAGATCGAGACGAAGAGGTAGCTGTCGCGGATCCCCTCGGCGTTCGGCGACTCCGGCGTCACCGGTGCGAACTGCGCGAGGAAGCCAACGAGGTCGAGGCGAAGCACGGGCTGCCATTCTATGAACGTGTCAGAGCGCGCGTATCGGGGAACTCGCGTACGGCTGCCGGCCGACGTCGTCCGTCCCTTCCGGGTGTTCGTGAACGGTGTCCAGCAGGAGGAGGGCACAGACTTCCGCGTCGAGGGCCGGACGCTCGTCTTCGAGCGTGAGCTGAAGAGCGAGGGCAAGCTCGGATTCTGGCGTTGGACGTCGATGTGGGTCGGGATCGCCGGGACGTACCGTCAGAACGACTCCGTCGACGTCGCCTACCAACGAGGCGGCAAGCCGGTGGTCGCGTCGAAGCTCCCCCTCGAGCCGCTTAGCTGAAGACTTGGAGCGTCAGCTAACGAC
>JBOHBA010000128.1:0-10713 GCA_050698095.1 Gaiellaceae bacterium | reverse complement strand
GATCAGGACGACCCACACGAGCACGAACAGGAAGACGACGCCATAGGCGGCAGCGACGTACTTCTCACCCGCGCTCATGCGGTGAGCGCCTCCCGTAGCTCGCGCAGGTTCGCGTCCGTTCGCTTCCCGGCCAGCTCGACGCGATACAGGACGTACGCCAGAAGCGTCACCGCAGCCCAGGAGATACAGAACGTCGCAAACATCGTCCCGGTCATCTGCGGTCCCTCGCGGGTGAAGACGGTCGGATGGATGAAGTCCTCGGCGAGCCGGATCGCGAGGAAGCTCACCGGAATGAGGACGACTCCGAACAACGCGTAGACAGCCGAGGAGCGAGCGCGCCGCGAGCCTTCCTCGAATGAGAAGCGGAGCATGAAGTACGCGCAGTAGAAGAGGAACAGAACGAGGAAGAGCACGAGCTGGTTGGAGCTCCACGTCCACCAGACGTCCCAGGATGCTCGGGCCCAGATCGAGCCCGTGATCAGCGTCAGGGCGCCGAAGATGGTTCCCTGGTGGATCGCGACGTAGCTCTCGAGATCGTGGCGCTCCTCGCCGCGCCAGAGCAAGAGCAACGCCTTCCACGCGCCCAGGCCGAAGCAGAAGTACGCGGTCAGCGCGATCGGGACATGGATGTAGAAGATTCGCTGCGAGATCCCCTGGTCGGCATCCTCGGGAGCGACGATCAGCGCCAACACGAGCGCGAGCCCCATGAGACCCGCGGCGAGTGCGGCAAGGCCGGGGAGGCTGCGAAGCGAGGACACGCTCAATGGACTATTCCGTCACGACGTACTCGAAGGACGCCCACGAGAGTACCGCGAAGACCGCGTCGTACAGGGCCAGGAGCAGGAGGTACCGCTCGCCCTCCGGCGAGATTGCCGCGCCGACACCGCCGACGACGAGCGGGATTGCGAGCGGAAGCACGAGCAGCGGCAGGAGCACTTCCCGCGAGCGTCCAGCGGCAGCCATGGCGGCCATGAGCGAGCCCACGGCGCAGATGCCGATGTCCGCAAGCAGAACTCCGGCAATCGCCGTCAGATCGAGAGGTGCAAAGAAGAGGGCGAAGACAGGCAGGGCGACGATCTGGGCCGCGGCGAGGAATGCCAGCGTCGCGAGCGTCTTGCCGAGCCAGATCGCGCTTCGATCCGACGGGGCCAGCACCAGACCGTCGAGAACGCCGTGCTCCTGCTCCGGCACCCACGCGCGCCCGAGCCCGAGCAGCGCCGTGAATACGACCGCAACCCACAGGACCCCGTATGCCGCGCCGTCGCCCGCGCCCTCCGGGAGCGCGAAGTGGAAGACGACGAGGGTCGACAGCACGAACAGGAGGATCGCGGGCAGGGTGTCGCGCGCGCGTAGCTCGACCCGGAGGTCCTTTCGGGTGAGCGCCGCGACGTCCGCGAAGTACGTCACGCGAGCGCGATCCTCGCCGTCGCGAGTCGTTCGAGGCGCTTGGGATCGTGAGTCGCAACGACAAAGGTGCGCTCACCGGCCAGCGCGTCCAGCTCGCGATCGAGCAGACCGGCGCCATCCTCGTCGAGTCCCGAGTACGGCTCGTCGAGCAGGATCAGCTCAGGATCGTGCAGCAGGGCGCGGCACAGCGCGAGCCGTTGTGTCATCCCGCGGGAGTACGTGGACACGCGCGAGCCTCGGGCGTCCCAGAGCCCGAAGCGCTCGAGAAGCATGCCGATGCGCTCCCGCCGTTCGGGCACGCGGTAGAGGCGTCCGAAGAGATCGAGGTTCTCGAGCGCCGAGAGCTCACGGTAGACGAGCGGCTCGTGCGCGACATACCCGAGCTGCGCCCGGTCGGCATTCACCTCGAGCTCGCCGCGCGTCGGAGCCGCGAGGCCTGTGAGCACGCGCAGCAGCGTCGTCTTTCCGGAGCCGTTCGGACCGGTGACGACGGCGAAACCGCCGGCGGGGACCGCGAAGTCGAGGCCACTCAGCACACGCCGGCGTCCATACCGCTTCTCGAGAGCGCGAGCTCGAATCATCGGGAGAGGACGTCGAGCGCGACGAAGGCGAAGAAGACGACGCTGATGACACCGTTGAGTGTGAAGAATGCGGCGTCCAGGCGGCGGAGATCGCCAGGACGGACGATCGAGTGCTCGTACGTCAGGAGCGCAGCCGCCGCCAACACACCGAGCCAGTAGAGCGCGCCGATGTCAAGCCCCGCTCCGGCCGCCGCCAGCAACACGACGGCTCCCAGATGGAAGACGCGCGCGCCGCGAAAGACCCCGCGCTCCCCGAAGCGCACGGCCCACGAGCGGAGACCTTCGCGCCGGTCGTGCTCGAGATCGAAGAGCGAGTAGAAGAGATCGAAACCGGCGACCCAGAGCAGCACCGCGCCCGCGATCGCCCACGCCTCCCAGGGCGCCCGACCCGAGACCGCGAGCCACGCGCCGACCGGAGCCAGCGCGAGGCACGCTCCGAGCCAGACGTGGCAGAGCCACGTGAACCGCTTCAGATACGGGTAGACGACGAACATCGCGACCGGGACGGGCCACAGGTAGCGCACCACCGGGTCGAGCTGCGAGATCGCGACGAGGAAGAGCGCGAGCGCCGCCGCGCACAGCGCAAGGACCTGGCCGCGGCCGAGCGCTCCGGTCGGAAGCTCGCGGTTCGCGGTTCGTGGATTGCGCGCGTCCAGCTCGGCGTCGACGAGCCGGTTGAGCGCCATGGCGAGCGTGCGCGCCCCGACCATCGCCACTGTCACCCACGCGACGTTCCCGAGACCCGGCCAGTCGCCGGCCGCAAGGAACGCGCCGACGTATGCGAACGGAAGCGCGAACACGGTGTGCTCGATTCGGACCAGCGAGGCGAGGCGCTGCGGCAGAGGGGCGGAAGCGACGGTCACGTCTGTCGATGGACGGTTGCCGTATCGCCGGCGGCAAGCTCGAGCCCGTGCCGAAGGGCCGGCTGGATGACGGCGAAACCGTCACGGCAGCCACCGGGCGATCCTGGAAGGTTCACGACCAGCGTCTTTCCGCGCAGGCCGGCGATCCCGCGGGACAGGAGCGCGTGCGGCGTTCGAGCGATCGCATCGGCGCGAATCGCCTCGGCGAGACCCGGTGCCTCGCGGTCGACGACGGATCGCGTCGCCTCCGGTGTCACGTCCCGCGGTGCGAACCCCGTGCCTCCTGTTGTCAACACCAGCAACACTTCGTCGCCGGCGAAGGCGGAGATCGCTTCCGAAATTGCCGGTTTCTCATCGGGTACGACGCGGCGCACGACATCGAACCCTTCGCCGCGAAGGAGCTCGTCGAGCGCTTCGCCGCTCGCGTCGTCACGTACGCCCGCGTGAACGCCGTCCGAAACCGTGAGCACCGCGGCCTTCACAGAGGCTGCTTCTTCTTTTCGACGAGCTCGACCTCACCGATGACCATCCCTTTGTCGACCGCCTTCGCCATGTCGTAGACCGTGAGCGCCGCGACCGTCGCGGCGACGAGCGCCTCCATCTCCACGCCCGTCTGCGCGGTAGTTTCGGCGGTGGCTTCGATTTCGACACGGCCATCCCCGACGAGCACGCGGACGTCGACGTGCGTCAAAGGAAGCGGGTGGCAGAGGGGAATGAGATCGGAGGTGCGCTTGGCGGCCATGATCCCCGCGATCTGCGCGGTCACGAGCGCATCGCCCTTCGGGAGCGCCCGGAGCAGCTCGACGGTCTCCGTAGCCATGCGCACCGTGGCGCGCGCCTGTGCTCGCCGGCGGGATATCGGCTTCGAGCCGACGTCGACCATCTGAACGTCGCCAGCGTCGCCGACGTGACTCAGCCCTGCTCCACGGTCGGTCACGCCAGGATCGTAGACCGCGGCCGCCGAACTGCCGCGGTACATCGTCTACGCTGGAGGAGCGTCCTCGACAGCGAGCACTTCGTTTCCACGTGGAAACACGATCGCATCGCCCGTCCCACCAGCGGGCGCGGCGCCCGCAGGCAGATCGAGCGTGAAGACCGTTGGCTCGCTGTCCGAGTCGACCCGCACCGAGCCTCGCATGAGCTTGGCAATCTCGCGGGCGATCGCAAGCCCGAGCCCGCTCCCCGAGGCCATGCCGCCGTCGACCCGGTAGAAGCGTCCGAAGACGGCCTCGCGATGCTGCGGAGGAATCCCGGGCCCGTTGTCCTCCACCGAGAGCTGGGCACGCTCGCCGCGCCGCCGCGTGCGAATGACGACGCCCGTGCCGGCCGGCGTGTGAACCATCGCGTTCGTCACGAGGGCTCGCCCGATCTGCAGGACGCGAGCCTCGTCACCCATACACCAGAGACCCGGCTCGGCGTGCGTCTCGAGCACGTGCCCAGTCGATGCCGCGACAGCTTCGAGCTCGCTGCCCAGGAGCTCGACGATCGCCGTGAGATCGACCGGCTCGTTGCGCACGCGAAGCTGGCCCGCATCGACCCGCGAGAGATCGAGGAGATCCGTTGACATCTTCGCGAGCCGTTGCACCTGTCCCTGCATGGTCTCGAGGAACCGCTGCCGGGTCTCGTCGTCGAGCTCCTCGTCGGCGAGCAGCTCGAGAAATCCTCCGAGCGAGAAGAGCGGCGTCCGCAGCTCGTGCGATGCGTTCGCGACGAAGGCCTTCCGGGCATTGTCCAGTTGCGCGAGCTGGACGCGCATACGGTCGAACGCGCCGGCGAGCTCTGCGATCTCGTCGTTGCCGCGGTCGACGATCGGAGCGCCGAAGTCGCCGCCGGCGATGCGCTCCGCGGCGGTCTCCAGCCGCAGGAGGCGGTTGGCAAACATGCCGGCTGCGGTCAGACCGAGAACGAGGGCAAAGGCGAGTGCGAATGCGGTCGCGAGCAGGAGTCGCTCCGATACCAGCCTGACAGTCGCAAGCGAGTCCGCAAGCGTGGCCTGAAAGAGCACGATCGCGCTCGTCCCGAGCGGAACCGCCACGTTGGCGTAGTCACCGGCGGCATCGACGAGCCGGCCGCGCACGACTTCGCCGCTCACGAGCGCTTCCAGCGCCACGGTGTTCGTCGCAACGTCGTGCGAGCCCTGAGTGCGCGAATCGGCGACCGGCGCGAGAGCCGGTTGGGCCGTCGACAGCACCTCGAACGCGACGACGCGGGAGTTCGTAAGCACGGCGAACGCTTCGACCCGGTCCTGCCAGAGAAGCGTGTCGTCAGGAAGCGTCCTCGCCAGCGGGACAGCGAGCTCGGAGAGTTGATCGAGCCGCGCATCCACGAGCCGCCGCTCCAACGAAGGCACGACGATCAGATACGCGGTGCCCAGCGCGAGAGCGACGATCCCGGCGACGACGAGCGCGATGCGGATCCGAATGCCGCCCGGCAACCTCATGACTCGCGGGCGCCTATTCCGGTTTGAAGCGATAGCCCGCGCCGCGGATCGTGAGAATCAGCTCGGGATTGCTCGCGTCGCGCTCGACCTTCTCGCGAAGGTGCCGAACGTGAACGTCGATCGTCCGCGGCTCGCGGTAGTTGGAGCCCCCACGCAACCGTTCCAACAGCTCGCGCCGCGAGAACACGACGCCCGGGCTCGCGGCAAGCACCGCGAGCATCTCGAACTCGATGAACGTCAGCTCGACGCTCTCGCCGCGGACGTGCACCGTTCGGCGCGGGAGATCGATCCGCAGCTCACCGCGTTCGATCACCTCCTCGCGCTCAGCCGTAGCGCGCGGCGTCGCTGCGCGACGGAGCAATGCTCGGACGCGACTTCGGAACTCCCTGATGGAAAACGGCTTGGTGATGTAGTCGTCGGCGCCGAGCTCGAGTCCGAGGACCTTGTCAAGCTCCTCTCCGCGGGCGGTGAGCATGATGATCGGCACGTCGCTCTGGCCACGTAGGCGCTTGCACACCTCGAGGCCGTCCAGCCGCGGCAGCATGACATCGAGGACCACGAGATCCACCGCCTCCTCGCCGAACCGCCGCAGCGCTTCCTCACCGTCGCGTGCCTGAACAACGCGGTACCCGTCCCGCTCGAGCGGGAACGTCAGCAACGTCTGAATCGAGTCCTCGTCGTCCACGAGGAGGATTGTCGAAGAGTTCGGCATCGGAGCGTTCGCGCGGACTCGCGGCTGCCTGCCCGCCTACTATAGCCCGGCGATGGAAGCGGCTCGGCCCCGGAGGCGCCGTCGGCGGCTACGTCGTGGCACTGTCGACAGACCCGTCAACGGTCGCCTCGTACGCGTCAGCTTCGTCGTCGTCGCGCCGGCCTTCCTCGCGCTTCTGTTCTCGATCGCAACGACCGGAACCCTCCCGCGGACGCCGCTCGAGCCGCTCTTCGATCCGGCCGCCGCCGCGGAGACGCACGACCGACTCTCGGCCGTATACCCGGCACGCGTCCCGGGCACGATCGAGGCCGAAGGCGCCGCGCGCTGGTACCGCGAGACGATTTCGGCACTCGGGCTGCCGGCCGAGGACGTCACCTGGACGCAGGATCTCCCGGACCTCGGCTCTGTCGAGCTTAGAAACGTCGTGACCGTCATCCCCGGACGGGCCGACGAGACGATCGTTCTCGTTGCCCATCGCGACAACGCCGGAGCGGATCGACCCCTGGGTGACAACGCCTCGGGGACGGCCGCGCTCATTGAGCTCGCGCGCGGTTTTGCGCCGCAGGACGAGGGGGCCGATCCGCTTCCCCAACGGACGCTCGTGCTCGTCTCGACCGACGCCGGAGCCTATGGCGGGGCGGGTGCGGCCCACTTTGCGCGCACGTCTCCCCTCGCAGAGGCGGCCATCGCGGTCGTCGTTCTCGACGGGCTCGGAGGACGCGGACGCCCGCGGATCGCGACGGCGGGAGACACCCCGGTCTCACCCGCCCGGGCGCTCGTGAGCACGACAGCGGCCCGCATCCGCGAGCAAGTCGGAGCCACGCCCTCGCTGTCGTCCGTCCTCACCCAATTGGTCGACCTCGGGATGCCGCTCGCGGCGGGCGAGCAAGGTCCCTTCCTCGCGCAGGGCCATGCCGCGATCACGATCACGACGTCCGAGAAGAGCGACCCGGCCGTCCCCGCGGGCGACCCGGACGCACCGCTTTCCGTCCAGCGGCTCGGCGAGCTCGGCCGGGCGACTGAATCCCTCGTAGGGTCGCTCGACGCCAGCGTCGGCGGTCCCTTTCAAACGCCAGACAGCCTCTTCTTCGGCGATCGCGCCGCCAGCGGCTGGGCGGTGCGGCTGACGCTCATCCTTTGCGTCGTCCCGTTCTCGCTCGGCGTCTTCGACCTGCTCGTCCGGTGCAGGCGGCGTGCCCTCCCTCTGGCGCCTGCGTTCCGCGCGCTCCGTGCGAGATCTCTCTTCTGGCTCTTCGGCGGGCTCCTCGTCTGGATCGGCGCTCTGAGCGGGATCTTTCCCACCGGCGACGCGCTCCCGCTGCCGCCCTACACGTCGGTGGTGACCGACCCGCCGGCGGCCGGCGTCGGTCTGCTGGTGATCGCGTTGGCTCTGGGCTGGCTGGTTGGCCACAGACGGCTCATCCCGACAGAGTCCGTCGACGCGAGCGAGCAGGTCGCCGGTCTTGCAGCCGCGCTCGCCGGTCTCGGCGCGCTTGCGCTCGTGCTCGCCATCGCCAAGCCCTACGCGCTCGTTTTCGTTCTGCCATCGATGTACGCGTGGATGTGGCTGACCGTTCGCGCGCATGTCTGGCAGCGCGCCGTGATCTTCGTTGTCGGGCTGACCGGCCCGCTCCTCGGCTTGGCGCTGCTCGCGGGGCAGCTCGACCTCAGCCCGATCGACACCCCTTTGTACGTCGTCGGTCTCGTCACGGTCGGCTACGTCTCGGCGGGCTCCGTGCTCGCGGCCGTTGCGTGGGCGGCGGTCGCCGCTCAACTTGCCACCCTTGCATTCGGGCGCTACACACCGTATGCGCAAGGCCAGGAACCGCCGCCCGCCGGCGTCGTGCGTCGTTCGGCGCAGCGCCTCTGGCGGTACTGACGTCAGTCGAGCTTGAGGTACCGAACCGGCGCGCCCGCCGCAATCTGGCCTTCACCGCGTGCGACGTGCACGAGAGCGTCGGCGGAGGCGGCGCGCACGATCATGTGCGACTCCTGGCCCGACACCGGCTCGAGATGGACGGCATCGCTCCCCGGGCGGCGGCGGGCACGCACGAACTCGTCGCGGTCGGGATTCTGCGTGAGCTGCGTCGCAGCCAAACCGTGCTCGTACGCAGGATCCACGCTCGAGCATCCCTGGAGCGCGAGGAGCGCGGGACGCACGAATACCAGCGACCCGACGAGCGACGAGACCGGGTTTCCCGGAAGCCCGAAGACGAGGGTCGAACCACGGACGCCGAACGACAGCGGCTTCCCGGGCTTGACGGCGACTCCCCAGAACACCTCCTCGACGCCGAGATCCGTCGCCACCCGGCGGACGAGATCGTGCTGCCCCATGGAGACGCCGCCGGAGGTCACGAGAACATCGGCCGCAAGCCCTCGCTCGAGAGCTGTGCGGTGGGCGCTTTCGTCGTCTTCGACAACGGCCAGCACGTCGACATCGGCGCCGGTCCCGCGCAGGACGGCCGCGATCATGGCGCGGTTCGACTCGTAGATCTGCCCGAGCGCAAGCGGCTTGCCGGCGGGCACGAGCTCGCTTCCGGTGGCGAGTACCGCCACGCGTGGTCGGACCGAGCACCGCAACTCGGCGACCCCGGCCGCCGCAAGCGCGCCGATCTGTGCCGCGGCGACGCGGGCTCCCGCGCCCACGACTGTATCTCCGTCGCGCACGTCTCCTCCACGAGGGCGGATGTGCTGGCCTGAGGCAACCGAGATGTCGATTTGGACGCGATCGCCGTGATCGACCACGCGCTCCATGGGAATGACGGCATCGGCGTTGTCCGGAACGGCCCCGCCCGTGGCGATCCCGGCCGCGGCACCCGCCGGAAGCGGTCTCGGCGCGGGGGCGCCGGCCGCGACGCGGAAAGCGACTGGAAGCTCGCCCGGGGTCTCGGCACTACGCACGGCGAACCCGTCCATGGCCGAGCTGGCGAACGGCGGCAGGTCGGTGCGCGACAGCGCTGCCTCGCGGAGCACCCGGCCGGCAGCGTCGGCAACAGGCACCGTCTCGACCGGCAACGGTTGCGCGTGTTCGAGAATACGCGCGAGCGCCTCCTCGATCGTCAGCAGACTCCGCATGACTGGGTGCTAGGGGCGGCCGTGCTCGGGCGACGCCGGAGCCTGCGGACCCGGCTTCGCGGTCGTCTCGGTTTCCGTGCTCTCGGACTCCGTCGCGCTCGGGTCGTACGCCAATGCGTACTGACCGCGGGTGAACGGCTTCCATTGCGGCCAGACCGCGGGCTCGGGGAATGCAGCGGGCTCGGTTCCTTCGAGTGCCGGCTCCATGAACAGCCGCCAGATCTCGGCCGGAAAGCTCCCGCCGCTCACCGCAATGCCGTGCACGTTCTCCATGGGAATCTCACCCTTGGTGAAACCGAGCCAGACCGCCGTCGCGAGATCGGGCGTATAGCCGGCGAACCAGGCGTCGGCATGCTCTTCGTTCGTCCCGGTCTTGCCTGCGGCCGGACGGCCGAACGCCGCACGCGTGCCCGTTCCGTACTGGACGTTTTGCTCGAGGATCCGCGTGACGACCGCGGCCGTTCCTTCCGAGATCGCGCGCCGTCGCTTGGGCACTCCCCAACCGGCGGCGTTGTCCTCGCGACCGTCCGCGAGGATGACGCGGCGGATCGCCATCGGCTCCGCGTACACGCCGCCCGCGGCCAGCGTCGCGTATCCCGACGCGATGTCGAGCGGCGAGACGGCGATCGAGCCGAGACCGATCGCCGGCACGTACGCGCCCTTGACGTCGAGTTGCGATCGCACGCCCATACGGCGCGCGGTCTCCGCGACCTTCTCCGGCGTGACGTCGAGGGTCAGCTGCGCGTAGACCGCATTGTCGGAGCGAATCGTTGCGCTACGGATCGAGCTCCAGCCGTAGTAGTCGTTCGCGTAGGTATGGACGCACCACCAGCTGCCGTCGTCGCAGTTGCCGGCTGGATGCACCTTGTACGTGAACGGAGCCGACACGTAGAACGTAGAGTCGGGGTTGACGCCCATCTCCACTGCGGCTGTGAGCACGAAGGTCTTGAAGGTCGAGCCGGTCTGGCGACGCGCCTGGGAGAGCAGGTTGAACTGGTTGTTGGGTCGATTGGGGATGACGGCCGTCATCGCGCGGATCGCCCCCGTGCGAGGGCTGATCGAGATGAGCGCGGCCGCAGGATCGGTAGGCTGGTTCATCGTGTCGCGGATTGCCTTCTCCGCCAGCCGCTGGTACCGGGGCACGATCGTCGTGTAGACCTGGAGCCCTCCCGAGCGCACCGTCTCCGCGCCGTACGTCTCGATCAGCTTGTCCCGTACGTACCCGAAGAAGTACGGCTCCCGGATGCGGCTGTACAGTCCTCCGCGCCGCAGCTTCACCTCGGTCGCAGCCGCCAGATCGTGCACCCGCTTCGTGATGACGCCGGTCTCGAGCATCGCACGCAGGACATCCGCACGTCGCGCCCGCGCGCGGGCAGGCGTCGTGAAGGGGTCGTACGCCGACGGCGCCTGCGTGAGGCCGGCAAGAAGAGCCGACTCCGCAAGTGTGAGCTCCTTCGCGTGCTTCGAGAAATAGGTCTGTGCCGCCGCCTCGATCCCGTACGCCTGGTTCCCGTAGTAGACGCGGTTGAGGTACGTCGTCAGGATTCGCTGCTTCGTCCACTCCCGGTCCAGCTTCGTGGCGAGACACGCCTCCTTGAGCTTTCGTTGCACCGTGCGCTCCCGTGAGATGTAGAG
>JBOHBA010000127.1:0-2687 GCA_050698095.1 Gaiellaceae bacterium | reverse complement strand
CTGATGAGCGGCGCGCACGTCGACGAGCTGGTGCCCCGGATGGAAGGGTCAGCGCTCACGCTCTCGACGATTCAGATCGACGGAGGATCCGACTCGAGCATCTCCCGCACCGACGATGATGCGCTGCTCTACGTCGTCAACGGCTCGGGCTCGCTCGACGTCGCGGGCTCGCGATCAGCGCTGTCCGCAGGCACGGCCGCGCTCGCGCTTGCGGGAGAAGACGCTCTGCTGGGTGCCGACGGCGCGGGCCTCACCGTGATCTGCACGACCGTCGGCGCCGCGACCGACCGGCACGCCCCGCTGGGAGCACGCGAGATCGTGACCCGGATCGACGATGCCGACTCCGAGAAGGCAACGGGAGCGCGCTCGTTCCAGATTCTGTTCGGCCCCCACAACGGGTCGACTCGGGCGACGCTCTTCGCCGGTTTCATCCCGCCGGGCCACGCACCCTGGCACTACCACCTGTACGACGAGATCGTCTGGGTGCCGTCCGGGCCCGGACGCTTGCACATCGGCGAGACGACGCAGGAGCTCGGCGCCGGGTCGGCATTCCGCCTGCGGCCCCGGCAGGTGCACATCGTCGAGAATCTCGGCGCCGAGGCGATGACGGTCATCGGTGTGTTCACGCCCGCAGGCAGCCCTTCGGCCGCGTACCTGACGCCGGAGATCGCCGCCGAGTATCGCTTCGCCGGGTAGCCGATGACGCTCTCGATCCCGGTCGTCTGGACCGACTCGCATCGGCTCCACGATCCGAAGACCGGCATCTGGATCGGAGTGCCTATCCCCGCAGACGAGCTGCCCGAGCGGGCAGAAGCGATCCGCGCCGCGCTCGAAGCCGCGGGCGCGCCCGTCGTACTCGCGAAGCCTCATCCCGACGCGGCGCTCCTCGCGGTTCACGACCCGGCGCTCGTGGACTTCCTGCGCACGGCCTGGGAGACGTGGCAGTCCTCCGAGCTTCTCGAGGACCCCGGTCAGCCTGACGTCGTCGGCTACATCTTCCCCACCTCCGGGCTCCTCGCCGGGCTCGAGCCGCGCGTGCCGCAGGCGCTCTCCGCTCGAACCGGCGCGTACTGCTACGACACGATGACCGTCGTCACGCGAGGAACCTGGGGGGCTGCCCGCGCAGCCGTGGATGCCGCGCTCACGGCAGCCGACCTCGTCCTCGGCGGAAGTCCGGCCGCCTACGCCTGTTGCCGCCCGCCCGGGCATCACGCGACGCGAACGGCATTCGGCGGCTCCTGTTATCTCAACAACTCGGCGATCGCGGCTCAGCACCTTCGCGACCGAGGCGCCGGGCGCGTCGCCGTGCTCGACCTCGACGCGCACCACGGAAACGGCGCGCAGTCGATCTTCTGGGAGCGCGACGACGTGCTCACCGGCTCCGTGCACGTCGACCCTGCTCGTGGCTGGTTCCCTCACTACCTCGGGTTCGCGGACGAGCGAGGCGGGGGTGACGGCGTGGGCGCCAATCTCAACGTCGCACTCGAGCCGGGATCGGGCGACGACGCGTGGCTCGCGGGGCTCGATCTCCTCCTCGACGCCACACGCGCTCACGGGAGCGAGGCGCTCGTCGTACCGCTCGGCGTGGACGCGGGCGCCGGAGACCCGAACGCGCCGCTCCGGGTGACGGAAGACGGCTTCCGCGACGCAGGTCGCCGCCTCGGAGCTCTCGGATTCCCGACGGTGCTCGTCCAGGAGGGCGGCTACGTGCCCGACACCATCGGGCCCCTCGTGCGCGCGACACTCGAGGGGTTCGACGAGCAAGTGAGCATGCAGTGACCCTGCGCACTCGTCTCTTCCTCGAGCTCGTCTGCTCTCACGTGCCGGAGCCTCCCGCGCGAGTGCTCGAGATCGGATGCGGGCAAGGCGAGCTCGCGTTCGCCCTCGCCGAGAGCGGCTTCGAGGTCACGGCGATCGATCCGCAGGCGCCCGACGGAGCGCTGTTTCGCCGGGTCGCGCTCGAGGACTTCTCCGCCGAGCACGGATTCGACGCCGTGGTGGCGAGCCTCTCGCTCCACCACATCCACGACCTCGGGCTGGCACTCGACAAGATCGCGTCCTTTCTCCCCGCAAGCGGTCCGCTCGTTCTCGAGGAGTGGGCCTCGGAACGTTTCGACGGCGCGACCGCGCGCTGGTACTACGAGCAGCGCCGGGCGCTGGCCAGCGTTGGGCGTGCGAAGTCCAAGGTGCCGGACGACTTCGACGCCTGGCGGCGCGAGTCCACGACCCGCCTCGACGGCCTCCATCCCACTCCGACCATGCTCGCCGAGCTGGAGACGCGTTTTGCGGAACGCTTCGTCGAGCGGCGCCCGTACCTCTACAGCTGGGCACTCGACGACGCTCTGCTGCCCCTCGAGCGCGCGCTGATCGCGGAGGGCGCGGTCGAGGCAACCGGGCTGTGGTACGTCGGTGAGCGCCGATGAGGCGCCGGCCCGTCCTGCTGTACGACGCAACCTGACGTTTCTGCCGCTTCGCGGCGCGTGCCGCCGCCCGACTCGACCGCCTCGCGATCCTGGCGCTGGACGACCCCGAGGCGGCTTCGATCCTGGAGCCGCTTCCGGCGGACGAGCGCTTCGCGAGCTGGCGGCTCGCACGCCGGAACGGCGACCTCGTCGGCTACCTCGGCATCCGCGGCCGCGTGCCGGACGCGATCTATCGCGCCATCGCCGCGCGACGCGAGCTCCTCG
>JBOHBA010000126.1:0-3956 GCA_050698095.1 Gaiellaceae bacterium | reverse complement strand
GCGCCAGGATTCGAACCTGGGATCCCGGGACCAAAACCCGGTGCCTTACCACTTGGCCACGCCCCAGAGCAGGCGGTCATCTTGCCACTGACGGCGATCACTCCGTCACACCGGCGGCCCAAGCCACGTCTCCGCGGCTCGGCTCAGCTCCGCTCGGGCGCGCTCGGCGTCGGCGACTCGCTCGAACAGGCCATAGACCGCGGGGCCGGCGCCCGAAACGTCTGCCCGGAAGGCGCCGAGCTCCACGAGCTGCTCGGCGAGAGGCGAGGACACGAGGTCGTTTCTCGGCAGATGAGCAAGATCGCGCGACTGCTCGACTCGCGCGAGCGCGTCGAGCAGTGCAGCGCGGCGGTCGTCGAAGCCGGCTGCGCCGCCCCGCGCGTCGAAGGCGCTGTACACGTCTCCGGTGGACTCTTTCGTCGCTCCTTCCGGTAGCACGAGGAGCACGACGTAGTCAGTCGGTAGCTCGATTCGTTCGAGCTCGGTGCCGTCACCCGTCGCGAGCTGCGTGCCTTCCGCGAGGAAGAACGGCACGTCCGCGCCGAGCTCCGCTGCGATCGCATGCAGCCCCTCCCGATTGGGTGGCTCCGCCAGCTCGGAGCTTGCGAGAACGAGTGCGGCCGCTGCATCGGAGCTGCCACCGCCGAGCCCGGCAGCCACGGGAATCCGCTTCTCGATGCGTACGCGCCACCGCGGATCGACTCCGACGGCCTCCGCGAGAGCGACGAGCGCGCCCCACACGAGCGTGTCGTCCTCGAAGCCCTCGACCGCAAGCGCGTCCGCGCGCTCGAGCTCTATGTCATCGGCGAGGTCGATCCGCTGGAGCACGGTCACGAGCTCGTGCCTTTCGTCGTCTCGCAGCGGACCGGCCACGAGCGCGAGGTTGATCTTCGCGTGCGCCTGCGCCCGGGTCACCGGAGCGCCGCCGCGAGGTCGACGAACTCGCGCGGCGCCAGCTCCTCCGCGCGGGACTGCGCCGATCGCCCGATCGCAGCGAGCGCTTCCTCGACGCGCGCCCTCGGTGCAAGCCCGGATAGCGCAACCGAGTTCGCGAGCATCTTTCGGCGGTGCGCGAACGCCGCCTCGACGACGGGTCGCACGGTGGTGAGAGGCGGCCCCGCCGTGCGGATGAAGGAGACGAGCGCGGATTCGACGCGCGGACGCGGGCGGAACACCGTCGGCGCCACGGCATGGAAGCCGGTCTTCCGCGCGGCCAGTTGCACCAGGACCGAGACCGCGCCATACGCCTTGGTGCGCGGCTCCGCGAAGAACCTGTCCGCGACCTCACGTTGCACCATCACACACCAGCGCTCGATCGATCGAGCGCGCTCGAGCGTCTCGACGACGAGCGGCGTGGCGATGTTGTAGGGGAGGTTCGCGACAAGCTTCCGTGGTGGCGGTTCGAGACTGCCGAGATCGAGCCGGAGGGCATCGCCGAAGACGAGCCGCACGTTCTCGTGCTCGAGCAGGATCGGCGTCAGCGACGCTTCGAGTGTTGGGTCGATCTCGACGGCGTGGACGAGTCGCGCGCGCGTGGCGAGGTAGCGGGTGAGGATCCCGAGACCGGGGCCGACCTCCAGGACGACATCGTCCTGCTGAAGCTCGGCGAGGCGTCCGATGACGCCGAGGATGTTCTCGTCGATCAGGAAGTGTTGGCCGAGCGCCTTCTTGGGAACGACGGTCACGGGAGGCCGAACGCCGCAGCGGCGTTCTCGTGCGTCAGTCGGGCAAGGCTCTCGGGCTCATCGCCTCGCGCCGCCGCGAGCGCGGCAATCGTGTGGATGACGTGTGCAGGCTCGTTCCGTCGTCCCCGAACGGGCTGCGGCGCAAGGTAGGGACTGTCGGTCTCGACGAGAAGGCGATCTGCCGATACGGCCGCCGCGGCGTCACGAAGCTCCGGCGCCTTCGGGTACGTGGCATTGCCCGCGAAGGACACGTAGTAGCGGCGCTCGAGCGCGACGGGCAGCAGGTCGGGGGACGAGAAGCAGTGGAGGATCACGGTGCCGCGAAAGGGAGCAAGGGCCTTTGCGGTCTCGACTGCGGCCTCGCGGCTGTGGACGACGACCGGAAGCGAGAGCTCGTCGGCGAGCTCGAGCTGCCGATCGAAGAGCCGCCCCTGCTCGAGCGGGGTTGCGTGTTGGCGCACGCTGTCGAGCCCGGTCTCTCCCACGGCGACCGCCCTCGGGTGGGCGAGCAGATCGCGGAGCTCGTCGAGCCGCTCGGCCTCGCATGTAGCCGCCTGATGCGGGTCGACGCCAAGCGCGGCAAACACTCCCTCGTGCGCGCCGGCGATCTCGAGCGCAGCCCTGCAGGACTCGATGCCGGTGCCGATGGTGACGATTCGAGTCACGCCCGCCGCGTGCGCCCGCTCGACGAGCGCTGCTGCGGGCTCTTCGCACGCGTCGAGGTGCGCGTGCGAGTCGGTCACGCCGCGGTCGTCGGCGAGTCGATCCTCGGAAAGAGCGGTGACGCAGCGACGATCCCTGTCCGCGACGGCGTGCGACCGTACGCAACCTCCCCCCAAGCGGTATCGGCGGGGTCGCCTGCGAGCGCGGTCAGGATTCGAGCCGACGTCTCGGGAAGGAACGACGCAAGCGCCACAGCGACTACACGGAGGCCATCAGCGAGGTCGTAGAGCGTCTGCTCGAGCTCCTCGCGACGCGTCTCATCCTCGGCAAGCTTCCAGGGGGCCTGGGTCTCGACGTGGCGGTTCAAGCCTCGGACCGACTCCCAGATCCGCTCGAGTGCTCCGGTGAGGTCGTAGTGGTCGAGACGATTCGCGACATCTTCCGAGAATCCGTCGAGAAGCCCGCGAACGGGCGAGTCATCTGACGCGCGCCGAACAAGATCGCCGTCCAGGTAACGAGCGACCATCGCCGTCGTGCGCGAGAGCAGATTGCCGAGATCATTCGCGAGCTCCCGCTCGTATCGCTCATGGAGACTTTCGATCGAGACTCCGCCGTCCTGTCCGAAAGACACCGAACGGATGCTCCAGAAACGGACTGCGTCAGCACCGTAGACATCGACGAGATCCAGTGGATCGATCGCATTGCCGAGCGACTTCGAGATCTTGCGATCGTCGATGAGCAGCCAACCGTGAACGAAGAGCTGGTGCGGCACGTCGTACCCCGCGGACAGGAGCAAGGCGGGCCAATACACGCAGTGGAAACGGAGAATGTCCTTGCCGATCAGGTGGCGCACGACGGGCCAGAACTGTGGGCGAAGATCTTCACCCGGGTGCGCGTAGGTCAGTGCGCTCAGGTAGTTGACGAGCGCATCCGCCCAGACATACGCGACTTGATCCGGGTCCCATGGAATGGGGACGCCCCAGGGCTGCCCTGCCCGGCTGATCGAGAAGTCCTGAAGTCCCCCGGCGATGAAGCTCCTCGCCTCGTTGTAGCGAAACGACGGAACGACGAAGTCCGGCCGCTCGTCGTAGAGCGCTAGCAACCGATCCTGATACGCGGAGAGGCGAAAGAACCAGTTCTGCTCCTCGATCCACTCCGGAACCGTCTCGTGAATCGGGCACTTGCCGTCGACAAGCTCTGCCTCGGTCTTGAAGGCTTCGCACCGAACGCAGTACCAACCCGCGTACACGTCCTCATAGACGTCTCCCGCGTCATAGATTCGCTGCAGGAAGTCCTGGACGAATGCCTTGTGCCCGTCGTCGGACGTGCGGATGAAGAAGTCATTCGTAGCGTTGACCCTACGCGGCACCTCCTGCCAGACGCCGAGTATGCGGTCGGCGTACTCTTTGGGCTCGAGACCCTGCTCGGCGGCGACGCGCGCGACGCTCGACGCATGCTCGTCCACCCCCGTCAGGAAGAACGTGTCTTCGCCGCGCTGCCGGTAGTGACGGGCCAAGATGTCGGCCGCGATCGTCGTGTACGCATGCCCGATGTGGGGCGTCGAGTTCACGTAGTAGATCGGCGTCGTCACGTAGTAGGACATGGGCG
>JBOHBA010000125.1:0-4111 GCA_050698095.1 Gaiellaceae bacterium | reverse complement strand
ACGGTCGTAGTCCTCGCGCCGGCAGAGCGCGCACGGGCGGTGTCCGGCGGCGAAGGCAGTCGCGTCGTCGAGGAAGAACAGCTCGGTGAAGCGGCCCGGCTGGAGGAGTGCACCCCGTCGCCATCCGCGGAACTCGAGCCGACAGGCGATCCAGCGCTTGCCGGTGTAGCGCCGACGAATGCGCCCGTGCTCGTCGTGAAGGCACCCCCGGTTTCCGTACACGAGGCCACGAGCGGGATCCGCCACGAGATCGCCGAGCGGCGTTACCCGGTTATGCAAGGGCATTGCCGTGTCAACGTACCCGTGAGGCGGAACGTGAGATCGGCTGGTCTGTGATACGACGGAGTCGCGATGGACATCCGGCTCAAGCGCGCCTACGAGTCGCCGGCGGCGTCTGACGGGTACCGCGTGCTGGTGGACAGACTGTGGCCGCGCGGAGTCTCGCGGCAGCGGTCACTCCTCGACGAGTGGGCGCGGGAGCTCGCGCCGACCGCCGAGCTGCGGCGATGGTTCGGCCACGATCCCGATCGCTTCGAGGAGTTCCGGCGTCGCTACAGCAGCGAGCTCGCGGAGCACGAATCGAAGCTGCAGGAGCTCCGCCAGCGTGCGAAGGATGGAACGCTGACGCTCGTCTACGGAGCCCGCGACACGGAACACAACGACGCCGTCGTGCTGGCCGAGGTCCTGCGCACCGTCGCCTAGTGCTATCACCTGGCGACGGCGTTGTCCGGTCCGTCGAGCCCGAAGTTCACCTCCGCAGGTACGCGTCCGACCCGTCGAGCCAGTCCTGTCGCGGCGGAGAGAAGATGTCGACGTCCAGCGTCGTCTCGAGCGCCTCCGCCTTGTGCGGGACGTTGGAGGGAATATGGAGCACCTCCCCTGCCGCGACGTCCACGACCTCGGACTCGTCCTCGCCGAGCCAGAACCGCAGGACGCCTTCGACGATCCACGTCAGCTGCTCGTTCTCGTGCGAGTGCTTCGGAACGATGCACCCCTTGTCCAGGTACACGTTCGTCAGCATCAGCCGCTCGCCGGAGATGAGCCGGCGCGACAGCTGTGGGTTCACCTCTTCCCTCGGGAGGTCGCTCCAGCGGTAGTGCGTCGTGCCGTGGCGGCTCACGTCCTCACTCTCCTTCGCTCAGATGGTGATGAGCGACGCGAGCCGCTCGATGCCGTCGTCGATCTGCGCTTCGTCGACCATGCTGAACGACAGGCGCACCGTGTCGGCGCCGCGCCCGTCCGGGAAGAACAGCGTGCCCGGGACGATGCCGACGCCTCGGTCGGCCGCCTGCCGCGCGAGCTCCACCGCCTCGATTCCGCCAGGCAGCGTCAGCCAGGAGAAGAAGCCCCCTTCGGGGCGCGTCCACCGCGTTCCCTCGGGCATCAAGCGCTCGAGCGCCGCCAGCATGCGCTCGCACTTGCGCTGGTAGAGAGCACGCGACAGCTCTAGCTGCTCGTCGATCCAGCCGCGGCGAACCGACTCCTCGAACAGGCGCTGACCGAGTGCGCCCGCGCACTGGTCGGTGTTCTGCTTGGCGGAGACGAGCTGCGCCGAGATTTCAGCTGGGCCGACCGCCCAGCCGAGCCGGACTCCCGGGAAGAAGATCTTCGAGGTCGTTCCCGCCTGCACGACGACGTCGGGCGCGAGGCTCCAGAGGCTCGGGAGCGAATCGCCGGAGAAGCGGAGCTCCCGGTACGCGACGTCTTCGACGATCAGGAACCCATATCCGCGCGCCAGCTCGACCAGCTCCGCGCGCCGCTCGGCAGCGAGACTCACGCCTGCCGGGTTCTGGTGGTCGGGAATGCTGTAGACGAGCTTCGGGCGATGTCCCTCTCCGAGACGCCGCTCGAGGTGCTCGACGTCGAGCCCGTGCTCGTCGATCGGAACCGCGACGACGGTCGCCTCGAAGCTCCGGAAGGCCTGGATCGAGCCTAGATAGGTAGGGCCTTCGACGACGACGACGTCGCCGGGGTCGACGAAAGACTTCCCAATCAGCTCGAGCGCCTCGATAGCGCCGCTCGTGATCACGAGTTCGTCGTCTGCAGGGCGCCGTCCTTGCGTTGTCTCGAGCCGGTCTGCGAGAGCGTCGAGGGGCCCGCCCAGGCCGCGAGTCGGCGCGTACTGGAACGCAGCCACCTCTCCCGACGAGACGAACTCCTGCAGCAACGTCGAGACGCGCTCACGCGGAAACGTCTCTGGGTCGGGGAACCCACCCGCGAACGAGATCAGGTCGGGCATGCCGAGGAACGCCAACACGGAGGCGATCCCCTCGCCGACGTCCCCCCGCGTGCGTGCGGCTAGTTGCGCGTCCCACCGTCCCGTCTCGGACGTCATCGTCACGTTGCCCATCCTAAGCTCGTGGGCGTGGTCACGCCTCACACAGGGAGGACGATCTCCCCTCGGGCGTGCCCCTCTCCCAGATACCCGAGCGCGTCGCCGGGTCGAAACTACCGCGAGAGCATGGACACGCGGAGGACCGTCGCCAGTTAGTTCGCTCAGCGCGCGGCGGGCGATCCTCGCCGCGCTCTCACGCCCGCGCCGACCGGGCGGGCCTTAGGTGCCCCAGCCCTCGTGCGGGGCGTGGTCGCTTGCCTCGAAGAACCACGTCTCGCGCAGGTCCTCGCAACGCCCGTCCTCGGCGAAGCGGAGAAACAGGATGCCAATGAGCGTCACCTCGGCGCCGCTGCTCAGCATCCTCACCCAGAACTCGACCGCAGCCCGCCGCCCGTCCGGCGACTCGACCGGTCTGCCCATCCGCACGTCGTTACGGTCCTGCGTCGAGGTGACGTTCGCCCAGTAGGAGCGGACGCCCTCGGCGCCGCGGTGCGCCTCCTGGAGCGGATGGTCGCGGTAGAGGCAGTCGTCCGTGAACAGCTTTGCCGCGGCGTCTGCATCACGGTCGCGCCATGCCTGCCCGTAGGCCTCTACCCATTCTTCGACTGTCATGGCGAAACCGTACTCCGAACGGCAGCGGAGCGGGGGCGTGTATCGAGATTCTTCGCGCGGCCGCCGGCGGGCACCTGGCGAATCCCAGCTCGGGGTCTCAGATGGTGGCTGTGATCCGGCAGGTTCGCCCGTTGGGGGCCGTCATGCGGGCGACGACCGTCTCCGTGCCTGGCCAGTTCGGAATGGTGCGCCGGAGCCGATAGGAGTACCCGTCGTTGCCCGATCGCCCCCGACCCTGGACGATGAGTCGTCGTTCGTGAAGCAGCACGACGCGCCACGACTTGACCGGCTTCGGCACCTTGATCCGCAGCTCGACCTGGATCAGCTCGCCCTCATCGGGCTCGTCATCTCCGTCCCCGTCGCCACTTCCACTGCCGCTGCTGTCACCGTCGCCGTCTCCGCTTCCGGAGCCTCCGCTACCCGAGCTGCCACTCCCGCCACTTCCGCTTCCCGAGCTGTCTCCGCCTCCGCCGGACTCGATCTTGAGCCGAAGCTCCGCCGTGCCACCGAGGCAGGCGATTCGCTCACGGACCTCGGTGTCGTCGGTCGTCGATGCCGTCGAGACGGAAGGCAGCAAGAGCGCGACCGTGCTCGCTGCTAGGGCGACGAGTGCAGACAGTGTGCGCACGCATGTAAGCGTGGCCCGCCGCGCGTCGTGTGCGCAAGTGGACATAGGTCTTACGACCCGGGCGGCGGGCCGCCGATCCCCTCGCGCTGGGCCCAGAGCGCCGCCTGGGTGCGGTCGGTCGCACCGATGGTCCGAAAGATGCTCGTGAGGTGGGCCTTCACCGTCTTCTCGCTGATCTCGAGCCGCCGTGCGATGAGCTTGTTCGGCAGCCCTTCGGTCACCATCGCCAGTACCTCGAGCTCTCGCTGCGAGAGTTGATCGGTAGGTCCGGAATTGCGGCGGGCCGCGAGCAGCGCGCGGGCTGCTCTCGGGTCGAGCGGCGACTCGCCGCGGGCGGCGGCACGGATCGCGCCCGCCAGCTCGTCGGGCTCGGCGTCCTTGAGCACGTAGCCGACGGCGCCGGCATCGAGCGCGCGGAGGATCCGTTCGCGGTCGGAGAACGACGTCAGCACGACGACCTGCGTCTCGGGCGCCTGCGCCGCGATGCGACGGGTGGCCTCGATCCCGTCGAGCTCGGGCATCTCCAGGTCCATGAG
>JBOHBA010000124.1:0-3557 GCA_050698095.1 Gaiellaceae bacterium | reverse complement strand
ACCGCGTCCCGGTCGGGACCCCGGTCAAGATCGTCCGCTAGAACGGGGATTCACGAGCCTGCGTCGAACCCCTCGCTGGTGGTCGACGTGAGCCAGTCCTCCCGGGAGACGTCGGCGCCGCGCATCAACGGCATCGTCGGCGGTATCGACAGGTTCTTCCCGCTCGCCTGGATCGGCTTCTACCTCCTGCTCCCGGTCAGTGGCTGGGCGAGTGTCATGTTCGACTCGTGGTTCGACCAGAAGCGCGATCTCGAGGCGCTGCGGTCCGTGCTGGCCGACGGTCGGGCGGACGCCATCGCCGACAGCGTCATCGGTCCGGCGTACATCGCGACCGCGGCCTGGCTCCATTCCGTCGTCGGTTTGAGCGCGGAGGATGCGCTCGTCTGGCTTACCCGCGGCTCGTACGTCCTCGGGGCCGCCGCAGGCATGGTGATCGTGCGCGTCGCGGTTCGAAGGCTGGTCGCGACTCCACCGATGGCGTCGATCGCGGCGCAGCTCCTCTTCGTCTCGCTCGTGTTCGCCGCGGGGACCTGGCACTGGTCGGACGTGCCGTGGAGCCACTTCTTCGCGGCCTTCCTCGCCGTCTCGCTGTATGCGCTCCGTTACGCGCCCGCGCGTGTGAGTCTGGCCCAGGCGCTTGTCGTCGGAGCAGTGCTGGCGCTGCTCGCGCTCACCAGGAGCTTCGAGCTCGTCGCGCTCGTCGCCGCCTGGGGAATCGGCATCGTCGTGCTCGCAGCCCTGCGTCTGTCCGGCCCGAGGCTCTGGCGGGCGCAGCACATCGTGGCCGCTTTCGCCGCCTTCGCCGTCACAGTCGCCGCCGTCTACCTCACGACCGGAAAGCGAGATCTCTTCTTCCTTTACTCGAACCATCTCGACCGGCAGTCGGGCAACGTCCTTTCCGCGGAGGTCGCGGAGACGCCGACGTTCAGCCTCTCTCTCGTTCCGGTGAAGCTCGTGCAGCTCTTCGTCGAGCCGTGTTACTACTCGATGTGCTCCCTGTCCGACTATGCGGGTGGGGCGAGCCCGCTGTCTCCGGAGCTGGCGGGCGCCGCCGGAAACGAGCGGCTGTGGCGCCTTCCACTCGCGGTTCAGCTTCCCGCGCTCGTGCTGCTTCCGCTGTGTGTGATCGCGGTCGTCGCGCTGATCGTGTGGTTCTCGAGGAACGGGGCAGCCGGGTCGGCGCGCGCGCGAGAGCTCAGGCTGCTCCTCGAGATGGCGGTCGCCGCATCGGGGATCGTTCTCGGCTACGTCGCGAGCACTCTCACCGGATCGAGCCATCTTCGGTACGGGTTCGCGCGCGACTTTCTCCTACCGGCGCTCCTCACGAGCGTCGTGTCGGTCAGCCTCGTCGCGGCCGGCCTGTGGCTCGTCCTCTCGCGACGGCGACGTCGCGGCCTGGTATCGCCGGAGTTCAGGTTCGTGATGCTGAGCTTTGCATTGGCTGCAGGCGTGGTCACCGCCGCAACCGTCGGTCGCTCACACGGTCTGCCTCGCATCGAGAGCAGGCAGCTCGGGCCCGTGTCGTACGCGGCTCGCTGCCGCGGTGACATGTGTGACATCGCGATCACGGCGAAGACGCGCTCCGGGGCGCCGATCTCGATCCCGGAAGCATCGACGCTCACGTTCGGTTGCGGCAGCTCTCGAGCTCAGCTGTCGATCTACGTCTCGAGACCCACCGAGGGCGTAGGTCTACCCACGACCTGCCGTGATCCGCGACTCGTCGCTGCCTGGCCGACCGTCATGGGGCTGCCGCCAGGAAGCTACGAGCTCGGCTTCGTCGGTGTCGAGAACGTCGCGCCCGGCAGCTGATGGGCTACGAGCCGGACGAAGCGACGAACGCGTAGGGAAGGACTGCTTCGCTCGCGAGCGCTCGGTAGGCACCCGACTCGGCGGGCGCCGACGCGAGGTTGCGCAACGCGTAGCCGCCGTCGAGGAAGCGGTGGCCGGCGACGAACGGTCGCCATGAGCCGCCGCCGCCGTACGAGACCGAGACCCGCTCGAACCGAAACGCGAAGCTGTTACAGGCCGCCTCGCCGCCGTTCCAGGTCTCTGCCGTGGCGATCGGCGCCCACCGACCGGACGATCCGGGCAGGCGCACGGGCTCGGTGGCGGGCTGGTCGTCCACCCAGATCCGCCACCAGCCGGGTCGTCTCGACATCTCGAGGACGGCGATCCGGTGGCTGCGGCCGACGGGCACGCCCTGCTCGATGAGGATGAACTCGGGGTCGCGGCCTTCGCGGGTCACCTCGGCGTAGATGAACGGATCCATTCCGGGCATCGAAGCGATGCCGGCCTGGATCCACGCGTCCTGGCCGTTCGCGCCCTGGCCCGGGCCGCCGACGCCGACCCAGCCCGCGACGTGGCCGGCGGCGACGCTCAGCTCGCGCGTGAGCGTCAGGGTCGCTCGGACTCCGTGGCCGCGGTAGGACGACTGATGCCCTGCGTAGGCGTACCCGTTGTCTCCGAACGCGTTGCCGCATGCTCGTCCAGCGGTCGCCGTCGTCGAGGCGCCGACGAGCGCCGCGACCGCGGTCGCGCCGACGAGACCTGCGAGGAGATGCCGCACCTGCACGCAGAAGTCGTCGGCGCGGCCTTGGGCCGTAGCCATCCCTCGTTCTTGTGATCAGGTCCCAGAACGCGACGGGTTTGCGCCCCGGGTCTTTCTCCGCGCCCGCCTACAATGCGGCGCGATGGCGACGACCGAGGACCGCGACGCGGCCGACTCGGTCGGGGCGTGGCGCGAGAAGGTCTACGACCGCGCGCCGGAGCGCTCCGACGAGCTCTTCTCGACGATCTCTGGGATCGACAACGAGCCGCTCCACACGCCGGAGACCATCGATCTCGACTATGCGCGCGATCTCGGCTACCCGGGGGAGTACCCGTTCACCCGGGGGGTGTACCCGTCGATGTACCGCGGTCGGCTCTGGACGATGCGCCAGTTCGCGGGCTTCGGCACCGCGGAGGAAACGAACGAGCGCTTCCGCTACCTGCTCGACCACGGGCAGACGGGGCTCTCGACGGCCTTCGACATGCCGACGCTCATGGGCTACGACTCCGATCACCCGCGCTCGCTCGGCGAGGTAGGACGGGAGGGTGTCGCGGTCGACTCGCTCGACGACATGGAGACGCTCTTCCGAGGCATTCCACTCGGCGACGTCTCCACGTCGATGACGATCAACTCGCCGGCGGCGATCGTGCTCGCGTACTACGTCTGCGTCGGTGAGGAGCAGGGAGTTTCGCGCGACCGGCTCCGGGGCACCGCGCAGACGGACATCCTCAAGGAGTACATCGCCCAGAAGGAGTGGATCTTCCCGCCCGAGCCGTCGATGCGGCTCGTCGTCGACATGATCGAGTTCTGCGCGCGGGAGATGCCGCTCTTCCATCCGATCTCGATCTCCGGCTACCACATTCGCGAGGCGGGCTCGACCGCTGCGCAGGAGCTCGCCTTCACGCTCGCCGACGGGTTCGCGTACGTCGAGGCGGCGATCGAGCGCGGGCTGGACGTCGACGACTTCGCGCCCAGGCTTTCGTTCTTCTTCAACGCGCACCTCGACTTC
>JBOHBA010000123.1:0-5303 GCA_050698095.1 Gaiellaceae bacterium | reverse complement strand
CGCGACACCCACGTAACTCGATAGGCCTCCGGCGCAGGCGCCGCGTCGGCCGTGGTCACCACCTCGACCTGATGCCCGCGCTCGTGGAGGAAGTCGGCGAGCGCGGGCGCATGGCTGGCGGGCCCGCCCGGGTCGGGGGGCCAGATGCCGCTGACGATGACGACTTTCACGGTGCGCCGTCGGAGGCGAGGCGTGTCGGATCGGCGCCCATCGTCGTACGCAGGCGCGCAATTACCACGGCCCACGCGATGGCGAAGACGGCGGCGGAGACGAGTGTTGCAGCTGCGGCCCCGGTCGCCCCCCACTCCGCGCCCAATAACGCCACCAGCGGAATCGCGACAAGCGCCTCGATCCCGTGCGTGAGGATCCGCAGCTTCGGCCGCCCGATCGTGACGGGAAGCGACTTCGTCCAGCCGATCGCGAACTGAATCGCAGCCGCGAGCAGCACGATGCGCGCAGCGTCGGCGGCATCCGCGTACTCCTCGCCAAAGACGGCCTCGATCAGCCAAGGCATCGCGACGAAGAAGATCGGGACGGCGACGAGCATGAGCGCGCCCGCGGCGACCGTGTACTTGCGAATGCCGCGTAGGACACTGATGCGCCTCCCTCCTTCCCAGTCGCGCGTTTGCTCGGTCAACAGCATCAGCCGGGCCGGCGAGCTCGCCGCCGCGAGTCCCGACTGCGGCGTCTGGGCAATGCGGAAGAGACCGACCTGGATCGGAACGGACACGAGGCCGAGCACGAGCGGAACGCATGTCGTGCGCGCGGAGATCACGCCGGTCGCAACGCTCGACTGGATGACAAACGATCGGATACCTGGAACGTCCTCGCCGAGCTCTCGTGCCGGCGCGCGAGGAAAGCGCCTGAGCGCCGCGACGCCGACGAAGGAGATCACCGCCGTCGAGATGCACTGCGCAACGACGAGCGCAGCGAGCGCCTCGGTGACGCCGAAGGACGCCCCGATCACGATCGCAAGCAGGCGCAGGCTCATGGAACCGGCTTGATAGGCGCCGCGGAGGTCGTACCGGCTGTGCAGCAGGAGCGCGGTCGCACCGACGTTCTCCGGTGACTGTGCAAGCGGCAGGAGAGCTGCCGCGAGCAACGCGGCCCCGATGCCCTCCGCGCCGAAGAGATCGTCGGCGAACGGAGCGAGGGCGACGAGGATGACGCTGGCAATCGCTCCACCGAGAAGCTTGAGCACGAGCATCTGCCGGAAGAGCCGGCGGAGCCGACCCCAATCCTCCGCAGCGACGTACCTGAACCCGTACTTGGTGAGCGACTCCTCCACCGTCAGGTCGAACAGCGTCTGGAAGAAGCCCACCGCCGCCATGGCGATCGCGAAGACGCCGAACTTCTCGACACCGAGGACGCGCGCAGCGACCACCGTCCCGACGATTCCAAGCGCCACCGCGACGTAGATCCACGCTGCGGTCGCGGACCTGCGCCTGAGGAGGCCCGAGGACATCGCGGGTCAGTGTAGGGAGAGCACCCGAGCGAGCCTTTGCCAGCGGGGTCAGACCCCGGGACATGTCCCAATCCGACATGTGTTGTTGCACCCGAGTCGCTGGCGCGACCTTTTGCGGCGCCAGGCTCCACTGGTCCGACCTGAACGTCCCAACCAGCCGTGTCCCGGGGTCTGACCCCGGCTCGTGCGCCCTATAGTGGCGCGGTGGCGACCCCGTCGCTCGAGAGCTCGCCGATGCCGTCGGGCCTCCACAACCTCGCCAACCGCGCCAACCTCGGTGCGCTCGTGCTCGCGGCCTCGATCCCGTTCGTGTTCGCCCATGAGCGCTACCAGCCCGAGCTCGGCATCGACGTCGGCTCGACGTCGATCGACCTCCGGCCCTCGGACGGCGCCATCCTCGTCGTCGCGGTCGCAGCCGCCATCGCGGCAACGCGATTCGGCGTCGCGCGGCTCCAGCCGGCTCGGCTCCTCTGGATCCCGGGCATCGCGCTTCTCGGCTGGCTCGCTTTCGCGGCGTTTCGGCCCGCATCGCTCGAGGACCCCCTCTTCGACGACCACCTCGTGAGCTTCCTCAAGCTCGGCGAGTACGCGCTCCTCGCCGTTGCCCTGCCGCTCCTCGTACGGCGCACGGAGCACCTGACGATCGTCCTCGGCGCACTCGTCCTCTGGGGCGCCGTCGCCGTCGGTGTGGCTCTGCTGCAGTTCTTCGGGCTGGACATCTTCGGCGCCTGGAACCCGGGTTGGCGCCAGCCGTCGTTCCTCGGCCATCACGACCTCGCCGCGCTGGCGGCCGTGTCGGTGTCGCTTGCCGCAGCCGCGATCGTGGCCGGACGCAAACGGATCCCCGTAAGCACGCTCTTTACGACCGCGCTCGTCGTGGGAATGCTGGGCCTCGTGCTCGCCGGGTCGGTCGCGGCCGCCGGCGGGCTCGCGCTGGGCGCCGCGGCGCTCTGGCTCGCCGCTCACGAACGATTCGCGCCGCCGGGACGCCGCGTGCTCGCTCTAGCCCTCGTCGTCGCTGCCGTCGCCGGCGGAGTCACGGCAGTACGAGGCGACGCGCTCGAGGACTTTCTCCGTTTCGTCGGCGTCCGGGGCGACGAGCCCCCCGTGGGAGTGGAGACGTACTCGCAGCGAACGGTGCTGGCGTACATCGGCCTGCGAGTGTGGCAGGACAACCCGATCGCGGGGGTCGGATGGCAGCGCTCGTCCAAGGCAGAGGTCTTCGAGCCGTACCTCCCCGACGCGCACGAGCGCTTTCCCGATGTCGTCGACCTCGCGTTCCCCGCGGAAGGTCGCGAATGGGGCGTCCAGAACCTGTACATCCAGATGCTCGCCGACGCCGGCGTGATCGGTCTCCTGCTCCTGCTCGCGGTGGGCGGGGCGGCGCTCGTCCTCGCCTGGCGGACCGCGACCCACGCAACCAACCCCTGGGCAGCGGGGGCAGGACTGGTCGCGGTTTGCGCGCTCCTGACGCTGGCGGGGGAGTGGGCGTCACTGGGTACCGTCGCCGGCATCCCGCTCCAGGCAGCGACGTGTCTCGCGCTCGGCCTCGCAGCCGCCGGCGCCGCGATGGTCGAGGAGGACATCGGTGTCTGACTCGTACCTCGACCCGAGGCGCTCGATGACGACCTACGCGGTGCGCGCGCCGCTCGTCCGCTGGCTCCGCGAGCAGGCGGAGGCGACGCATACGGCTCTCGGCCCGTACCGCGTCCTCGACGTGGGCTGCGGCGTGAAGCCGTACGAGTCCCTCTTCGCCCCGTATGCGGCGTCCTACGTCGGCATCGATCCGGTCGACAACCCGCGGGCCGACCTACGCGGCTCCATCGAGGCGCTACCGGTCGAGGACCGGAGCTTCGACGTCGTCCTCTGCAACCAGGTGCTCGAGCACTGCGACGACCCTGCGCAGGCGGTCCGGGAGCTCATGCGCGTGACTGCTCCTCGGGGTCGCGTGCTCGCGTCGACGCATGGCGTCATGCCCTACCACCCGTCCCCGACCGACTACTGGCGCTGGACACACGCGGGCCTCGAGAAGCTGTTCCTCGATAACGGAACGTGGGCGTCGGTTAGCGTGACGCCCGCATCCGGAACGACCGCATGTATCGCGATGATCATCTCGATCAATCTCAGCCTCACCATTCGCCGCTTTCATTTGGGAGTTCTGGAGCGCCCGCTGATTGCCGGGCTCAATGGAATCGCCGAGGCAATCGACGCGCGTTCCTCCCTGCTCCGCACCCCCGGCCCTAGCACGCTCTTCGCCAACTTCCACGTCCAGGCCGGGGTCACCGCGTGAACGTCCTGGTGACGGGAGGCGGCGGGTTCATCGGCTCGAACATCGTCCGTGCGCTCCTCGCCCGCGGCGACCGCGTGCGGGTGCTCGACAACTTCTCCACCGGCAGCCGGGCGAACCTCGCCGGGCTCGAGCAAGACGTCGAGCTCGTCGAGGGAGATCTCCGCTCGTACGAGCGCGTGCACGCGGCCGTACGCGGCACCGAGGTGGTGTTCCACCAGGGTGCGCTGCCGTCGGTCCCGCGCTCGGTCCAGGACCCATTGACGACGACCGCCGTCAACATCGAGGGAACGCTGAACGTGCTGCTGGCAGCCCGTGACGAGGGCGTGCGACGCATCGTGAACGCGTCGTCGTCCTCCGTGTACGGGAACATCGGCGACCTTCCGCGCGCGGAGACGCAGTCGCCGGATCCGATCTCTCCCTACGCGGTCGCGAAGCTCGCCGCGGAGCGCTTCTGCACCAGCTTCAGCCGCGTGTACGCGATGGAGATCGTGTCGCTGCGGTACTTCAACGTCTTCGGTCCGCGACAGGATCCTGCGTCGCAGTACGCCGCAGTCGTGCCGCGATTCATCAGGGCGATCGCAGCGGACGAGCCCGTCACGATCTACGGCGACGGCGAGCAGTCCCGCGACTTCACGTACGTGGACAACGTCGTCGGCGCGAACCTGCTCGCCGCGGACGCGGCCGGTGTCCACGGCGAGATCGTCAACATCGCCACCGGCGGCTCGACCACGGTCAACTCGCTCGCTGATGCGATCGGCATCCTGCTCGGGCGAGAGGTCGAGAAGGTGTTCGAACCCGCGCGCGAGGCTGACGTGCTCGCATCCTGGGCCGACCTGGGCGAAGCGAGGCGGCTTCTGGGGTATGAGGCGCAGGTCACGTTCGGAGACGGGCTGCGGCGAACCGCAGACCACCTGCTCGGAGGGAAGGAGTAACCGATGGGACACAGCTTCGGCTCGATCGACGACCTCGGCGACGGCCATGGCTTCAGGAAGGTTCGCAAGGCACTCGGCGTCACGGCCTTCGGAGTCAACGCGATCGTCTATCCACCGGGATTCGTCGGATTCCACCACTTCCACGACACCCAGGACGAGCTCTATTTCGTCCATTCGGGCTCAGCGCGCGTCGAGGTCGACGGAGAGGAGCGCACTCTCGGTCCCGGCGGCCTCGTCCACGTCGAGTCGACGACGCCGCGACGGGTGTCGAATGCGAGCGAGACCGAGGACCTCGTGATGCTCGTCGTCGGAGGCAAAGGTGGCTATGTCGAGCGAGACGGCCACATGGTCGACGAGGCCGACATCGCACGGCGCGCGGCGTTCGGGAGCTAGCGCGGTTCAAAGCGCAATGGGATCCTCGCGGTTCAAGAAGGCGCATCGGACCCACGCACTCGCTCAGCGCGCGGGAGTTCCATATCCGCACCAGCCTCCAAGCCAGGCAGGTCCGGCAGCGGGAGCCGACAGCCAAGTGCTGGCGCTGCTCGCCAAGCTTCGCGTCCTGGTTCCGGACGGGACGGAGCGGGCCAAGCTGCTGGGAGTTGGCAACGAGCTGGAG
>JBOHBA010000122.1:0-5875 GCA_050698095.1 Gaiellaceae bacterium | reverse complement strand
CCTCGAACCTGCTCGCGCTGCGGAGCAACTACCGCTCGCGCCCGCAGGTGCTCGCGGCCGTGAACCACCTCTTCGGCGACGCGTTCGGGGAGGAATACCAGCCGCTCGCGGCCTCGGCGGAGTTCGCCGATCCGGTGTTCGGGCACCCGGTCGAGCTGCTCGTCACGGACAAGGCGAGCTACCGAGACACCGGCGAGCATTGGCGAACCGGCGAGGCTCGCGCGATCGCGACCCGCGTGCGCGAGCTTGTCGACACCGGCGCTGCGACAGCAGGCGAGATCGTCGTCCTCTTCGCCGCAGGCACCGATGCCGAGCGCTACGAGGAGGCGCTCCGGCTGGAGGGACTCCCGACCTATCGAGCCACTGGACGCGGCTACTTCGGGCAGCAGCAGGTCGTCGACCTTCTCGCCTATCTGCGGCTGATTCACAACCGCTACGACGATGTGGCCCTGACGACCGTGCTTGCGTCGCCGTTCGTCGGAGTCTCCAACGACACGCTCGTCCTGATCCGCCGGGGCGCTCCGCGCCGGCCGCTCTTCACCGCGCTCGAACGGGGCCTGCCGGACAACCTCTCGCCCGAGGACGAGCGGCTCGTGCGCGCGTTTCTCCAGCGCTACGAGCGGTTGGTGCGAGCGTCCACGCGAATCGGCCTCGAGGCGCTCTGCGACCGGATTCTCAGCGACCACGACTACGATCTCGCCGTCCTCGCGCGCTGGGACGGCTCGCGCCGGTTCGCGAACCTGCTGAAGCTCGGTCGCCTCGCGCGCGACTACGAGGCGATCCGTGGCGCCGATGTCGCCGGGTTCGTCCGCTTCGTTCGCGAGCAGGAGGCGCTGGGGGCCAAGGAGCTCGAGGCCGTCGCCGAGGAGGAGGGTGCGGGCGCGGTTCGGCTCCTCACCATCCACGGCGCGAAAGGCCTCGAGTTCAAGGTCGTCATCGTCGCGGACGCGGGCAGAGACGTCGGCGGGCCGCGTGGGACCGACGAGATCGTGGCGCTCTCGGACGCGCGCTTCGGCTTCCGCATGGTTCATCCCACTCGCGGCGAGCGTAAGCCCGTCTTCGACTATGACGACGTGCGCGACGCCGCGAAGGAGCGAGATCAGGCCGAGCGGCTCCGCCTCTACTACGTCGCCATGACGCGGGCGATCGACCGCCTGATCGTCTCCGGGGCGATCGATCCGGAGCGTGCCGCGGATCGCGAGACGCCGATCGGTTGGGTGCTGGAACGGCTCGCTGCCCAGGAGGTCGTCGGGGCGGTTGCGGACGGGCCCACCGAGGTAGAGCGAGGCGACGCGCGCTTCCTGCTCACCGTCGACAGGTACGCGCGGGCACCCGAGCCGCCGCAGGCGATCGGGAAGGAACCTGAGCTCGGCCAGCTCGTGCTCTTCGACGACCTGCTCGCGTCCGCGACGCGTCAGGGGATCGAACTTCCCGCGCTCGCGGAGGTCCCGGCGCCACCTCTCCACGACGTTCGGCGTCTCTCCTACAGCGCGCTGGCCCTGTTCGAGCGCTGCTCGTACAGATACTTCGCCGAACGGGTGCTGGGGCTCGGGCCTCGCGCCCGCGACGCTTCGGCGGGTGACGGCGACGGCCGCCTCGCGGCGACCGAGCTCGGGGACGCAGTCCATCGACTCCTCGAGCTCGTTCCGCTCGACCGGCCTGCTCCACCCCCGCGAGCGGATCTCGATGCGACGGTCACAGAGTGGTACCCGCAGGCAACTGCGGCAGAGCTCGACCGCATCTCCGGCATGATCGACGCCTACTGCGCCTCCGAGCTCGCGCAGCGGATCGCTCGGCTCCCAGGCGCCCGTCCCGAGCGGCCGTTCGCATTCGAGCACGACGGTGTCCTGCTCCATGGCCGCCTGGACGTTCTCTGGCGCGAGGGCGGGAAGGCGCTCGTCGTCGACTACAAGTCGAACGCGCTTGACGGCGTCGAGCCGGCGGCCGTCGTCGAATCCGAGTATCGGGTGCAGCGCCTCGTGTATGCGCTCGCGTGCCTGCGCGACGGCGCGACCGAGGCGGAGGTCGCCTACCAGTTCCTCGAGCGACCCCAAGACGTCGTGACCGCGACGTTCTCGACCGAGGACACGGCTGCGTTCGAGGCGGAGCTCTCCGCGGCGATCGCGCGCATCCGCGAGGGCGAGTTCAGGCCGACGCCGAGCGAGTTCGTGTGCGCCGACTGCCCCGCGCTCGACCTCCTCTGCGCGGGGCCGCGGCTGCCGGTGGGCCGATAGCCTCGCACCGTGCGGGTCGCCGCGCTCAGCGACATCCACGGGAATCTGCCTGCGCTCGGGGCCGTTCTCGCCGACCTCGAGAACGCCCGAGTCGACGCCATCGTCGTTGCGGGCGACAGCATCTCGGGTCCGTGGCCGGCCGAGGTCTTCGATCTCCTGGCAGAGGTCGGAGCGCTCGTCGTGCGCGGAAACGTCGACCGCCTCGCACTCGAAGGTGGGGAGCGCCCGATCGGGGATTGGAGCGCGCGGCGATTGGGCGACCGCCGTGCGACGGTTGCCGCGTGGCCGCTAACGCTCGAGCTCGAGATCGACGGCCTGGGGACGGTTCTCGTCTGCCACGCGACGCCGACCTCCGATGAGCCGATCTACACGCGCGTCACGCCCGATGCGGACGTGCTCGCGACGCTCGGCCCGGTCACCGCCGACGCGCTCGTCTGCGGGCACACCCATATGCAGTACGACCGGACGCTCTCGAGCGGGCTTCGGCTGGTCAACCCAGGCAGCGTCGGCATGCCGTACGAGGGCAAACGCGGAGCGTTCTGGGCTCTGCTCGGGCCTGACGTCGAGCTTCGTTGCACCGAATACGACGTCGACGCTGCGGTCGCGGCGATACGGGAGCGCCGAGCGCCAGGCGTCGTGGAGCAGCACATCGCATATCTGCTCGAGCCGCCCGACGCGACCGAGACAACTGAGTACTTCGAGTCGCTCCGTGCCTCGTAGCTACGTTCGCGAGGCCCGGCGACGTGGCCTCGGCCGAAGACGTGAGCGGATCGGCCCGATCGTCTGCCGGCTTGCGACGGAGCATGCGGACGCCGCGATCGCGCTCCGTTTCCGGTCGGACCTCGAGCTCCTCGTCTCGGTGATGCTCTCGGCCCAGACGACCGACGTGAACGTCAACCGCGTCACGCCGGCGCTGTTCGAGAAGTACCGGTCGCCCGAGGATTACCTGGCCGTGCCGGTGGAGGAGCTCGAGCGCGACATCTACACGACCGGGTTCTTCCGGCAGAAAGCGAAGGCGATTCGGGGCACCATGCGAGTGCTGCTCGAGGAGTTCGGCGGCCAGGTTCCGAGGCAACTCGACGACCTCGTGACGCTCCCGGGCGTCGCGCGCAAGACGGCCAACGTGGTCGCGTCCGAGCTCGGCCATGCTCAAGGCATCGTGGTCGATACGCACGTTCGCCGGCTTTCGCAGCGCCTCGGACTGAGCAGGAACGACGACCCCGTGAAGATCGAGCGCGACCTTCAGCGAGTCGTCCCGCGAGCCGACTGGGCACGCTTTCCGCATCTCCTGATCTGGCACGGGAGGCGCGTGTGCGACGCGCGACGCCCACGCTGTGAGGACTGCGTGCTCGAGGATCTCTGCCCCGCCTCGCGGCTTCGTTAGATCCAGCGGCACCAGCGGAAGAGCGCGAGCTGGACGATCGTCGACGCGAGGATGAGAGCCGTCGAGACACCGATCGACCAGTACGCCTCGTCGAACGCGGTCTCGAAGTTCTGGCCGTAGTAGCCGACGATGAGCGACGGCACGAGCACGAGCGACGCGATCACGGTCAGCTTCTTCGCGACCTCGCCCTGGCTCTCCGCGACCTTCGACTGGTGATGTTCGCGGACGCCCGCGAGCAGGTCTCGCGCGATGTCGAGCTCCTCGGTCACGCGCACGAGCGTCTCGTAGGTCTCCGCGAACAGGCGCTCGGTGGCCGGGGGGAAGAGCGCATGGTCGCCGACCTCGATTCGGCCGTCGAGAATCCGGCGCACTGCGGCGCGGGTCGCGGCGACCGTTCGCCGGATGTGCAGGAGCTCGTGCCGAAGATCCGAGATCCGCGCGCGAACGCGGCTCGCGGGCCAGGTGTCGATCGAGTCCTCGAGATCCTCGATCTCGCTGTACGCGGTGTCCAGCGCCTCGAGGTAGGTGTCGGCGACGTCGTCCGCGAGACGGTGCGCCAGCTGACCGCTCGATGCATCCTGCTCGGCTGCCGGATGGAGGGCCGCGATATCGTACGGCGACCCTCGTTCAGGCGTCTTCCGCACCGTGACGAGGAGTCCGGGCAGCGCGACGACGTCGATCTCCTGGTAGACGACTCGATCTTCGTCGGGCATGGGCCTTGCCGCCAGGAGGACGCCGAAGACGTAGGCGCCGTGGCCCTCGATCACCGGTCGCGGCTCGCGCCCGTCCCCGGGATGCGCCGCGAGCATCTCGATGACGTCGGGATCGACCTGGACCGGGAGCGCCGCCAGAATCTCCTCGCGGGTCGGGTCGACGAGATCCAGCCAGCGTGCGGCCATCGCCGGCGAGCGTAGCGAGGGGCCCGGTCGGAGTTACGCGGAGTCCATCTACACGGAGGCCGTGGCGACTTCGGGCCGGTGGCGCTGCTCCTCGAGCCACCGTTGCGCATCGAGAGCCGCCATCGTGCCGGAGCCGGCGGCCGTCACCGCCTGGCGATAGGTGTGATCCTGCACGTCCCCGGCGGCGAAGACCCCTGCGATGTTCGTGTACGTCGACCGAGGCTCCGTGACGAGGTATCCCTGGTCGTCGTGATCGAGCCAGTCGAGGAACAAGGCGGTCGTCGGATCGTGTCCGATCGCCACGAAGAGGCCGTCCGCCTCGATCTCACGATCATCGCCCGTGACGGTGTCGCGGAGCCTGAGGCCCGTGACGTGGCCGTCACTCTCGCCGAGCACCTCCTCGACCACCGCGTTGAGCACGAACTCGATCCTCTCGTTCGCGCGCGCGCGGTCGACCATGATCGGCGACGCGCGAAACTCGTCTCGTCTATGCACGATCACGACCTTGCTCGCGAAGCGCGCGAGGAAGGTCGCCTCCTCCATCGCAGAGTCGCCGCCCCCGGCGACGACGACGACCTTGTCGCGGAAGAACGCTCCATCGCAGGTCGCGCAGTAGGAGACACCGCGCCCCTGGAGCTTCTGCTCGGAGCTCAAGCCGAGCTGTCTCGCGCTGGCTCCGGTCGCGACGATCACCGCATCGGCCCGATATTCCTCACTTCCGACGAACACGCGGAAGGGCCGCTCCGAGAAGTCGACGCTCGTGACGTCGTCGGTGACGAAATCCGCGCCGAAGCGCTCGGCCTGGCGCCGGAAGTCGGACATCATGGCCGGCCCCATGACACCCTCCGCGTAGCCGGGGTAGTTCTCGACGTCGCTCGTGATCATCAGCTGGCCACCCCAGTTGAACCCCTCGATGACGAGTGGACTCAGGTTCGCGCGAGCGGTGTACAAGGCGGCCGTGTACCCGGCCGGGCCACCCCCGATGATGATCACGTCGCGGACGTCGTTCACGTGCTAGCTCCTCATGCGTACGTTAGCCCCGAGCTGGCGGGGCACGTCGTCTTCAACGCTCGGCAACGGTCGGCTGTTCCCACCGCCGCGTTACGCGGCGTCGGCGTCGCCTGCGAGGATGGCGAGCGGGGTACGCTCGACGAGCTCGGGAGCCGTCAGCGGCCGCGCGGTACGATCGACGGGGGCGGGCATCTCGAGATCTCCGCCGATGCCGTGCTCTTCCAGCTTCCGCGCGGTGACGAGGACTCGTGTCTCCATCGACCCGACCGCTTCGTTGTAGGCGCCGACTGCCCCGTTGAGACTGCGGCCGAGCTTCGCGAAGTGGTCACCCACCTTCCCGATGCGCT
>JBOHBA010000121.1:0-5373 GCA_050698095.1 Gaiellaceae bacterium | reverse complement strand
AGCGGAGTGCCACGCGGTGCGCCTCGTCGCGGATGCGCTGGAGCAGCTGGAGCGCAGGGCTCGAGCGGTCGAGCCCGATCGGGACGGGCAGCCCGGGGACGAACACCTCCTCCTCTCGCTTGGCAAGCGCGATGACCGCAACGCGCGGAAGGTCGAGCTTCTCCATGGCCGCGAGCGCCGCCGCCAGCTGACCCTTCCCGCCGTCGACGACGACGAGGTTCGGCATCCGCGAGAAGCTCTCGTCCAGCTCCTGGGTCCGAAGCCGAGCGAAGCGGCGCCCGATTGCCTCGCGCATGGCGCCCACGTCGTCCTGCCCGTCGAGCCCGCGAATCGAGAACGTCCGGTAGTGCGCGTTCTTCGGCCGCCCGTCGACGAAGACGACCATCGACGCGACGATCGACTCGCCCTGGATGTTCGAGACGTCGAAGCACTCGATGCGAAGCGGGAGGCTCTCGAGGTTCAACGCCTCGCGCAGCTCCTCGAGCGCGGCGACTCGGCGCCGGCGGGTCGCCTCGCGCTGGGCGGTATCGGAGTCGAGCGCAAGGCGCGCGTTCTCCACGGCGAGCTCCACGAGGCGCCGCTTCTCGCCACGTTGCGGGGCTCGTACCTCCACGCGCGACCCACGACGCGAGGTGAGGAATCCGGCGATCGCGCTCGTGTCGGCGACGCCCGTCGGAACGAGCACCTCCGGCGGAGTGCTCGGCAGTGAGCCGTAGTACTCGGTGGCGAACGCCTCGAGCACTGTCTGCGCATCGTCGCCCGCGACGTTCTCGAGGTGGAACGCGTAGCGGTCGATCATCTTCCCGTCGCGGAGCGGGAACACCTGGACGGCGGCGCGATCTGCCTCGACCGCGAGCCCGATCACGTCGACCGTGCCGACCGCGCGCTTGTCGGAGGCCTGGCGCTCGGCGAGATGTCGGATCGAGAAGAGCCTGTTGCGGTAGCGCGCTGCCTCCTCGAAGCGCTCGCCCGCGGCAGCGTCACGCATGCGCTCCTCGAGCTGGCGCTGGATGGTGTCCGTGTCGCCGGACAGGAACGCGGTGACTCCGTCGATGATCTGCCCGTAGTCCTCCTGTCCGATCGCACCTATACACGGAGCGAGACAGCGATCGATATGGAAGTCGAGACACGGGATGCCGGAATGGCGCCCCGGCCGCGGCCCCTCACACGGCCTGAACCGGAACACGCGGTTCAGGACGTCGAGCGTCTCGCGCACCTTCTTCGCATTCGCGTACGGCCCGAAGTAGACGGTCCCGCGCCGGTGTCGCTCGCGCGTGAACATGACGCGCGGGTACTCGTCGCCGAGGGTGATGGCGATGTACGGGAACGACTTGTCGTCGCGGAGCCGGATGTTGAATGGCGGCCGGTGGCGCTTGACGAGGTTCTGCTCGAGGAGGAGCGCCTCGGCCTCGGTGCGCGTGACGATCACCTCGACGTCGGCGATGCGCTCGACGAGCTGGGCGGCGCCGATTCTCCCGTCACCGCGCTGGAAGTAGCTGCGAACACGCGAGCGCAGGGACTTCGCCTTTCCGACGTAGAGCACGTCACCGGCCTCGTCGTGGAAGAGATACACGCCGGGCCCGCGGGGAAGCGAAGGGAGCTTTCCTTCAAGGTTTTCACGCATTCCGTCGCTAGCGTATCCCCATGCGTCTGAGCCTCCTGGCCGCGCTCGGAGCCGTGCTCGCGTTGTCCGCACCCACCGTCGCGACCGCCGGACCCGGTCTCATCGGCGGCGCGGTCGAGGACGACGTACGGGCCTCCACGCTCGTCGAGGCGGAGACGCGGATGAGCGTGCTTCGCGTCGCCGGCTTTCGCGCCGTGCGGGTCACGAGCGTCTGGACTCCGGGCATGACGACGCCGGCGGAGAATGAGCTCACGGTGCTCGAGAACGTCGGAGCCGCCGGCTTGCGGAACGGCGTACGGGTCTACGTGACCGTCATGCATCCCGGCTCGCGGACGACCCCACTCACCGACGAGGCGCGCGCGGAGTTCGCCTCCTACGCCGCTGCGATCGTTCGCGGGGCGCCCTCGCTGCGGCACGTCATCGTGGCGAACGAGCCCAATCTGAACAGGTTCTGGCTCCCGCAGTTCGCGCTCGACGGCTCGAACGCGGCCTCGCCGGCGTATCTCGCGCTGCTTGCGCAGACCTACGACGCGCTGAAGGCTGTGTCTGCGGATGTCCGCGTGTACGGCGGCGCGCTCTCGCCCCGCGGCGCCGACAATCCGGCGGGGTCGCGCCCCACGCATTCGCCGACCGTGTTCATCCAGGATCTCGGAGCCGCCTATCGGGCGAGCGGGCGCGACCGGCCTGTCATGGACGCCTTCGCGATCCATCCCTACCCGGACAACTCAAGCCAGTCTCCCACGGTCGCTCATCCGCTGAACACGACGATCGGCGTCGCGGACTATGGGAAGCTCGTCACGCTGCTCGGCCAGGCCTTCGACGGCACGGCGCAGCCCGGCTCGGAGCTCCCGATCCTGTACGGCGAGTTCGGCGTGGAGTCCGAGATCCCAGCAGCGAAGGCGGCGCTCTACACGGGGACCGAGCCGACGACGACGAAGCCCGTCGAGGAGGCGACTCAGGCAGAGCACTACGAGCAGGCGCTCGCGCTCGCGTTCTGCCAGCCGAACGTCGAGGGCATGCTGCTCTTCCTCTCGCGTGACGAGCGGGCGCGAGTGGCCTGGCAGTCCGGCGTCTTCTACGTGGACGGCTCGCCGAAGTCGAGCCTACCGCACGTGCGTGAGGCGCTCGATCGCACCACGGGCGGCTCGATCACGCGCTGTCCCGGCGTTCAGCTCATCGTGCGACCGGCGCTCCTCCGCTTCGGAACGCGGTCAGCGGCGAAGCGGGGCGTGTTCAGGATCAGCTTGACGTGCGATCTCGACTGCCGCTACTGGGTGCGGCTCGAGAACGCGGCGACGCACTCGACGAAGCTCGCCGCGCGCGGATCGGCCGAGGTGGGCGAGCTCGTTCAGGTCGACCTAGGGTCGCGTGCCCTTGCTCGTGGGAGCTATCGGTACACGCTCCGGCTCGTGCATCCGGTCAATCCGGCGCCGCCCACGCTTCGCCAGGGCCCGAGCTTCACGCTGCCCTAGTTTGGGGCACCCCATCCCACCACCCGCCTCCAGCGTAACGAGGATGAGCTCACGCATGGTGAACGCACTGTGCCAAGTTCGCGACAACCTCCGAAAGAAAGGAGCGCGGACGCGACGCCCGCTAGTAGCGGTGCTCGATCCGCCAGACGCGAACCACGACCCACGCACACGCCCCGAGCACGACCACGAACGCGAACGCGCCCAAGCCCGCCGGGAACCCGAGCCCGATCGCCAACCCGATGTCGACGACCGCGAGCACGATCGCCGCATAGAACAGCTTGCGGTTCCACTCCGCCCACGCCTCCAGGTCCCCACGCCTCTCGCGCCAGAGGAGAAACAGGAAGAACGCTATTGCGAGAAAGAACGCGATCCGCAGGAGTCCACCCACCGTCGCCACGACGGGCTCGAGCCGCAGCACGACGACGACGAGCGCGATCGCCCCGACGATCGCGAACGCGCGGGCGAGCCCCGGAACCCGATCCCATAGCCGCCTCACTATCCGGTCATGTACGCACGCACCGCGAGCGCTCCCGCGACGAGAGTCGTCGCCGCGAACCACAGAAGACGCCTCGGGCCGAGAGGCGCGTAGAACCAGGGCGAGAGCACCAGCCCGAGCGCAAGCGCCCCGTACGTGTAATGCAGGCGCTCGGACGCGCGCCGATCGTCCGAAAGGAGCAGCAGCCCGACCGCCGCCTGTGCGACGAGCAACGTCTGCCCGAGCACGAGCCCGTTCGAGACGAGGGCTCCTGCGCCGCCTTTCCGTCGATAGGCGACGAAGCCCAGCACGGCCGCAACGACACAGACGGCGATCACCGCGATGCCGAGGACGACGTGCACGGCTACCATCGCGCGCACCCTACCGCGAGGCCGACAGGGCCCACGCCGATCGAGTGCGAGAATCCCATTCAGCGATGCGGATGAGAGGACTTGAACCTCCACGCCCTTTCGGGCACACGGACCTGAACCGTGCGCGTCTACCAATTCCGCCACATCCGCGCGGCCGAACGATTCTAGCTCTGGGTCGTCTCAGTCCTCGATGAGACGACTTGCATCCCTTGCCGTCGCCGCTCTTGCGGTATCGCTCGTCGCTGCGAACGACCGTCCGCTGGCCCCCTTGGCCGGTACTCGAACGAGCGAGGTCATCGTCCTGCTCGAGTCCCCTCCGCTCGCGGAGGCGCCCGACTCGAGCTCCGAGCTTCTCGCCGAGCAGCGAGCCTTTCGACGCGCGCTCTCCGTGATGTTCCCCGAAGCAGATGTCGCGTGGCGGTATCGACTCGTCGCGAACGGGTTTTCGCTCACTCTGCCGAGCTCGCAGCTGCCGGGCCTGCGGAAGCTTCCAGGCGTACGCGAGGTGCTTCCCGCCGCGACGTACGGCCCGCAGCTCGACCGCACGCCTCAGCAGATCGGAGCCTCGGCGCTCTGGGGGCCCACGCTCGACACGGCCGGCCAGGGCGTGAAGATCGGCATCATCGACTCCGGCGTCGATCCGAGCCACCCGTTCTTCGACCCTGCGGGATACACGATGCCGCCGGGATTTCCGAAGGGACAGGTGCAGCACACGACGTCCAAGGTCATCGTCGCGCGTGCCTTCGCCCCTTCCGGCGCCCCGCCCAGCGCGCGCGTCGCGTTTCATGCGTCCGACATCAGCCACGGCACGCACGTCGCGGGGATCGCCGCGGGCAACGCGCAGACGAGCGCGGGGAACGGGCGGGTCGTCGCGGGCATCGCGCCACGGGCGTACATCGGGAACTACAAGGTCTTCGTGGAGACGCCCTCGGGACTGAGCCCGAACGCGAACTCGCCTGCGATCGTCGCCGCCATCGAGGCAGCCGTCGCCGATGGCATGGACATCATCAACTTTTCGGGAGGTGAGCCCGAGATCGAGCCGACCCGCGACATCGTCGCCCTGGCGCTCGATGCCGCCGCCGCCGCAGGCGTCGTGCCGGTGGTCGCCGCCGGGAACGACTACAGCGACGTAGGCGCAGGCTCCGTCTCGTCGCCGGCCAACTCGGAGCGGGCGATCGCCGCGGCGGCGGTCGAGATCTCGGGTAACCCGGCGACCCGGGTTCATGCAGGGTTCTCGTCCGTCGGCCCCACGACGATCTCGCTCCGGCTCAAGCCGGACGTCGCCGCACCCGGCGTCGACGTTCTCTCGTCGATCCCGGGAGGCGGGTGGACGGCGTTCTCCGGCACGAGCATGGCGGCACCTCACGTGGCCGGGGCTGCGGCACTCCTTCGGCAGCGGCATGCGGCCTGGACCGTCGAGCAGCTCAAGTC
>JBOHBA010000120.1:0-2991 GCA_050698095.1 Gaiellaceae bacterium | reverse complement strand
TACGCGATCGTGTGCGACTTGCGATCGACGGTCTCGCCGGTAACCCGCGCCCGGTCGGATGCTCGAAGCTCGCAGGTCGCGACGACTACCGCATTCGCGTCGGCAACTACCGGGTTGTATACGCGGTCGACGATGCCGAGCGGCTTGTCATCGTCGCTCGCATCGATCATCGGCGCGAGGTCTACCGGAGGTGACGACGGTGCGGAGCTGTGCTCCCCAAGGATCGCGTCCCGGCCGTCGATACACTCCGCCGGCCGTGGCGAGCCTGCCGGAAGCGCTTGCCCATGCCCAGCTCGAGTGGGATACGCCCCTGTATCGGATGGCGGTCGCGCAGTTCGACCAGGCCGTGCCCGTGGCAGGTATCCCGGAGGACATCGCCGAGCGGCTGCGCTTTCCGGAGCGCTCCACCATCGTCAGCATCCCGGTGCGCATGGACGACGGCCGTCGCGTCGTCTTTCCCGGCTACCGCGTCCAGCACTCGAGCATCATCGGGCCCACGAAAGGTGGGATTCGCTACGACGCCGAGGTGACGCTCGGCGAGTGCGCGGCGCTCGCGATGTGGATGACGTGGAAGTGCGCGCTCCTGCGGCTGCCGTACGGCGGCGCCAAGGGGGGCGTCCGCTGCGATCCGCGCGCCCTCTCGCCCGGGGAGCTCGAGCGCATGACGCGCCGATTCACCTCGGAGCTTCTCCCCATCATCGGGCCGAAGGAGGACATTCCCGCGCCGGACATGGCCACGAACGAGCAGACGATGGCGTGGATGATGGACACCTACTCGATGCAGCGCGGCTATGCGGTGCCGGAGATCGTCACAGGAAAGCCGGTCTCGATCGGAGGCTCCGTGTTTCGGCACGAGGCCACGGGCGCCGGCGTGGTCATGGTCGTCAGCCGCGCCTGCGATCGGCTGGGTTGGCCGCTTGCGGAGCAGCGCTGCGTCGTCCAGGGCTTCGGCAACGTGGGCGGCATTGCCGCAGCGGAGCTCTATGCCCGCGAAGCGTCCGTTCTCGCCGTGTCGGACGTGTCCGGCGGCGTCTACTCTCCGAGCGGCCTCGACATCCCCTCGCTTCTCGAGTACGCGAGTGAGCACGGGTCGCTCGACGGCTGCGACGCGGGCGAACGGATCTCCAACGACGAGTTGCTCGAGCTGGACTGCGACATCCTTGTTCTCGCCGCGCGCGAGGACCAGATCACGGCCGAGAACGCGCCACGCATACGGGCTCGGATGATCGCCGAGGGCGCAAACGGGCCGACCTCGCTCGAAGCGGACGGAATTCTCTGGGAACGTGGAATCCTGATCCTGCCGGACATCCTCACCAACGCCGGCGGCGTGACCGTCTCGTACTTCGAATGGGTGCAGGATCTCGGACGGCTCTTCTGGACGCGCGACGAGATCCGCGCAAAGCTCGAGGAGAAGCTCTCCGATGCCTTCGATCGCGTGTGGGACCTGGCGGGTGAGCGGAAAGTCCCGCTGCGCACGGGCGCGCTCGTGGCGGGTATTCGCGAGGTGTCGGATGCGCTCGAGGCACGAGGAATCTTTCCGTGAACACCGTTCGCGACGCGATGGTCTCGCATCCGGGGCAGCTGCCGGCTGACGCCTCCGCGCGAGCGGCCGGCGAGCTTCTGCAGCGACCGGAGGTGCGAGCCGTCTTCGTCACGGAAGCGGAACGACTCGTGGGCGTCGTCACGCGGAAGACGCTCGTGCGCGAGGTCGTGGCGAAGGGCCTCGATCCCCAAGAGACGGCGCTCGGTGGCATCGCCGAGCCCCCACACCACACGATCGGGCCCGACGTCCCGCTCGAGGAGGCGTTCCGCTTCCTCGAGATCGAGGATGCAGAGCGGGTCCCGGTCGTAGACGAGCAGCACCGTCTCGTCGGCGTCCTCTCGCGAAGCGTCCTTCAGCGACGGCTCGCCGAGGACGAGGAGGCAGACGAAGACGAGCCGCTGCCGCCGGCCGCGTAGAACACTCGCCGACGCGCGCACTCGAATCTGTTCGGCGCTCGAGCCAGGTAAGAGTCTGTTACTCGACCCACTCAGCAGCAGGTGTAGGCGCCAGGAGGCGCTGCGCCCTCTTCGGGCTCGGGGAGCTCGGCCGCAGCAAGAGCGGCGCCGTGGAGGATGTCGCGCTCGGAGGTCTCGATCTCGGCGAGGCCATACGCGGTCATGATCTCGCGCAGGACGACGACTCCCGCGACGATCACCGGGGCGCGTCCGGGCTCGATCCCGGGAACCGCCAGTCGCTCTTCGAGCGTCATGCTTGCCAGTCGCTCGAGCTGCGCCGCCACGGAAGCTAACGGAATCCGATGGCCGTGTGTTCGCGCTGCGTCGTATTCATCGTCTCCGAGGTCGAGCGTTGCGAGCGTCGTGACGGTGCCGGCGACGCCGATCGCGCTCGTCGCCTCGAGCGGCGGGAGGAGCGAGCGCACGTAGGCGCCGGCAGCGGCGAGCTCTGGAGCCGACGGGGGATCCGAGCCGAGGAAACGCTCCGTGACGCGCACGCAGCCGACGTCGAGGCTCACGGACGACTGCGCTCCGCCGTTCGAGGCGAGGACGAGCTCGGTAGAGCCGCCGCCGATGTCGACGACGAGCACGTCGTTCAGCGGAGACCGTTCGGCCGTGACCCCGCGGATCATCAACGCCGCCTCCTCCGTACCGGACAGCAGGCGCGTCGCGAAGCCGTAGCTCCACTCGATCTCGCCGAGGAAGGCCTGGCCGTTCTCAGCGTCGCGCACGGCACTCGTGGCGATCGCGAGGGTTCGAGTGGCGCCGTGTGACTCGATCTCCTTCCGATAGTCCGAAAGGCAGTTGCGAACACGGGCGATCGCCTGGGGAAGAAGCCGCCGGCGTTCGTCGACGCCCTCGCCGAGCCTCGTGATCCTGAGCAGCCTCACGACCTCCGAGAGCCGTTCCCCCTCGACGTCCGCGATGAGGAGCCGGGTCGAGTTCGTCCCGAGATCGACCGCTGCGACGCGGGTCATCGAAGCGGCAGAAGCG
>JBOHBA010000119.1:0-3810 GCA_050698095.1 Gaiellaceae bacterium | reverse complement strand
TGGATCGCCTCCGGCTGGCTCGACGGGCAGCTCTCGCTCGCGGGGAAGCGCCAGGCGAACGAGCTCCGGGAGCGTCGCGGCGACGAGGGGCTCGCGGCCGTGTTCACATCCGATCTGGGGCGTGCAGTCGAGACGGCGCGGCTCGCTTTCGGCGGGCTCGACATCCCGATCTTCCACGACTGGCGCCTGCGCGAGTGCGACTACGGCGAGCTGAACGGCACTCCCGTCGCGCGGCTCGAGGCTGCACGGCCTCGTCACGTGTACGAACCGTATCCGAGCGGTGAGAGCTATAGCCAGGTCGTCTTCCGTGTGCAGAGCTTCCTCCAGGACCTCGCCCCGAGATACGTGAACGAGCGGGTCGTCGTCGTCGGACACTCTGCGACGCAATGGGCGCTGCAGCATCTGCTCGAAGGGACACCACTCGCGGAGCTGGTCGAGAGCTCGTTCCGCTGGCAGCCGGGGTGGCTGTACACCCTGGTCGCCGACTCGTAGAGCCGACTGTCTTTGGCCAGGCACGCGCCGTCCGCCCTGTCCGGGCCGGGGACCTATAGTGGCCTACGGCTGTGAAGGACACCCAAGCTCGAGTACGCCTTCCGGTCGCCTTCGCCGACCGTGACGCTCCCGACCGCTGGCCGCGCCCTCGCTCGGCTCCACGACCCGAGCGACTGGAGGCAAGCGCCGAGACGCTCCACGGCGTCGGCCCGACGCTCGCGCTCCGCCTTGCGCGAATCGGTCTCGGCACCGTTGGCGACCTGCTCTGGCAGCGCCCCCGCCGCTACGAGGAGCCCGTGCCGTCGAAGCGGGTCTGCGACCTGTTCGGGGAGGACGAGGCCTCGATCGAGGTCGTCGTTCGCTCGGCATCGAGCCGGAGGCGCGGTCGCCTGCGGATCCTGACCGCGCGCGTCGCAGACGAGACCGGTGAGATCAAGGCGACGTGGTTCAACCAGCCCTGGCTGGAAGGGAAGCTCGTTGCCGGGACGCGAGTGCGCCTGCGAGGGCGCGCGAATCGGTACGGGTTCGCCGTGTCCTCGTACGACCTCGACGGCGAGGTGGCCACAGGCGACTTCGCGCCGGTCTACCCCGCGAGCGAGGACCTGGCGCAGAAGCGCCTACGAGAGCTCCACGGGCAGGCGGTCGCGATCGCCCGCGCTGCTGGAGAGTCGCTGCCCGCGGTGCTGCTCGCCGGCGAGCGGCTCCCGCTTCGCGCCGATGCGCTCACTGCGGTGCACAGGCCTCGAGCCCTCGCCGAGGCCGAGATCGGGCGCGCGCGCCTCGCCTTCGACGAATTGCTCGTGCTTCGCCTCGCGCTTGCTCGAACGACGGCCGAGCGTGAGCAAGCGTCGGCAGCCCCTCTCGGGGAGCCGGCCGAGCTCATCGCTCGCTATCGCTCCTCTCTTCCGTTCGTGCTGACGGCGCATCAAGAACGCGCGATCCGAGAGATCGACGGCGACCTCGCGCGGTCCACGCCGATGCAGCGGCTCCTGCAGGGGGAGGTCGGCTCGGGGAAGACCGTGGTCGCGCTGTACGCGCTCCTGCGCGCCGTCGAGCTCGGGCGCCAGGGCGCGCTCATGGCGCCGACCGAGACGCTCGCCGAGCAGCATTTCCTCACGATCGACGAGCTGTGCGCTTCGCTCGGTGTGCGTGTCAGCCTCCTCACGAGCTCCCTGCGCGCGAAGGAGCACGCAGCAGCGCGCCAGCTGATCGCGTCAGGCGACGCGCACGTGGTCGTCGGCACGCATGCGCTCATCGAGAAGGAGGTCGATTTCAGCGATCTTGCGGTCGCCGTGGTCGACGAGCAGCACCGCTTCGGCGTGGCGCAGCGAACGGCGCTCGTCGAAGGGCGGAGCCCGCACGTCCTCCATCTCACCGCGACGCCGATCCCGCGGACGCTCGCGCTCACGGTCTACGGGGATCTCGAGGTGAGCGAGCTCGCGTCGCCGCCGGCGGACCGCAAGCCCGTGATCACGGCCTGGGTCACCGAGGAACGCAGCTCGGAGGCGTATACGCGCCTGCGCCGCCATCTCGACGACGAGCGTCAGGCGTACGTGGTCTGCCCTCTGATCGAGGAGTCCGAGACGAACGTCGCTCGCGCCGCCGAGGCCGAGGCCGAGCGGCTTCGGAGAGCCGAGCTCCGCGGCTATCGCGTCGGCTGCCTGCACGGTCGCCTTCCCACGAGCGAGCGCCGCAGCGTGATGGCGAGCTTCAAGGCCGGCGAGCTCGACGTCCTCGTCGCGACGACCGTGATCGAGGTCGGCGTCGACGTCCCGAACGCCACGATCATGATCGTGCAGGAGGCGGACCGGTTCGGCCTCGCTCAGCTCCACCAGCTGCGGGGGCGAGTTGGCCGTGGCGCCGAGCAGTCGTACTGCCTGCTGGTCTCTCGCGCGAAGGAGGAGCTCACCGAGGGCGCGAGCGAGCGGCTGGAGGCGATGGTCGCGACGACGGACGGGTTCGAGCTCGCCGAGCGCGATCTCGAGCTCCGTGGCGAGGGCCAGCTTCTCGGCGCGCGCCAGTCGGGGTACTCGGACCTTCGCTTCGTTCACCTGGGACGCGATCAGTCCCTGCTCGAGCGCGCGCGCGACGTCGCGCGTTCTCTCGCCGACGAGGGCCTGCTCGCAGACGACGTCGACCGCCTGCTCGGCGAGGCCGAGCACCTGGGCGAGTCGTGAGAATCGTCGCCGGGTCTCGGAAGGGCCACCGCATCGTGGCGCCCAAGGGCGTGGTCACCCGTCCGACGAGCGACCGCGTGCGAGAGGCCGCGTACTCGCTCATCGGGCCCGTCGACGACGCGACCGTGCTCGACCTCTTCGCCGGCTCGGGGGCCATGGGTCTCGAGGCTCTTTCACGTGGTGCGGCCAGCTGCGTCTTCGTCGAGCGCGATCGCGGTGCGTGTCAGGTGATCCGGGCGAATCTCGAGAAGCTTCGTCTGGTCGAGGCGGCGACCGTGGCAAACCGCGATGTCGTCGCCGCGCTGCGCGAGGAGCGCTCGCGCGCACGCCGGCACGACCTCGTCTTCGTCGATCCGCCGTACGACGAGTGGGCGACGTTCGCCGCTCCTCTGGCCGAGCTCGTGCCCGAGGTTCTCGAGGAGAGCGGCGTCGCCGTCGTCGAGACCTCGGCGAAGGTCGAGCCGGAGCTTCCGCTCGACCTCGTGACGAGCCGCCGCTACGGTTCCGCGCGGATTACGGTGTTCTCTCGATGATCACGGCCATCTGTCCCGGCAGCTACGACCCCGTCACCAACGGACACGTCGACGTCATCCGGCGTGCCGCTGCAATCTTCGACCGCATCGTCGTCGGCGTTGTCCGCGATCCGCTCCACAAGCAGACGCTCTTCACCGTCGAGGAGCGCGTCGCGTTCCTCGAAGACGCGCTCGCAGCATGCGAGAACGTCGTCGTCGACGTGTTCTCGGAGCTCGTCGTCGACTTCGCCCGCAAGCACGACGCCACGACAATGGTGAAAGGGCTCCGGGTCATCTCCGACTTCGAGTGGGAGTTCCAGATGAACCACCTGAACCGCCAGCTCGCTCCGGAGATCGAGACCCTGTACGTCATGTCGAGTCCCCTGTACAGCTTCGTGTCCTCGAGCGGCGTCAAGGAGATCGCATCGTTCGGGGGCGGCGTGGACGAGCTCGTGCCCACCGAGGTCGCGCAGCGGTTCCGCGAGCTCTACCCCGACGGTCGGCCCGGCGCTCCCGTCTCACCCTCCGAGTAGACTTTTCGACCCATGGACGTACTCGTACTCATCGACCGGCTCGACGACCTCGTGCACAACGCGAAGGCCGTTCCCCTGACCGACCAGGTGCGCCTC
>JBOHBA010000118.1:0-3313 GCA_050698095.1 Gaiellaceae bacterium | reverse complement strand
GGCACGTGGACGCTGCGTGAGCTGCACGACGAGGACCTCGACGATGACGAAAACGAAGACGACGACGAGGACGAGGAAGAGGACGATGACGACAACAACAGTGGCCCGGGCGGCGGCGATGACGACTAGACACGAGCCGTGACGGCCTCGCCGCTTCCCGACCCTACCCCCGCGCTCGAACGAGAGGCCGCCGCGCACGTCGGCGGCCTCTTCGAGCGGCACGGGCGAATGGTGTACGGCGTGTGCCGGGCGATGCTGCGCGACGTGCACGAGGCCGAGGACGCGACGCAGCAGGCGTTCCTCTCGGCGCACAGGGCGCTGCTCGGCGGCGCGCACGTGCGGGACGCGGGAGCCTGGCTCGCGACGATCGCACGGAACGAGTGTCGCGGCCGAATCGCGGCCAGAATGCGTACGCCGCTGCCTGTCGCGGAGGAGGATCTCTTCGCGCTTCCGTCGCCCGTGGACGAGCAGGCGCGCCACGAGCAGGCGCTGGAGTTCCGGGAGGCGCTTGCGGAGCTTCCCGAGCGTCAGCGCGAGGCGGTCGTCCTCCGCTACCTCTACGGGCTTCGCTACGGAGAGGTGGCGACGGCACTCGGGCTCTCGCGCCCGGCGACGGAGGCGCTCCTCTTTCGCGCGCGCCGCGGCCTTCGCGGCACGTTGCGTCCCGTGGTCGGAGCCGTGCTGGTCGTCCCGTTGGCTCTTCGTGAGGAGCTCGCGCTGGCGATCCCCGGCTTCTCGGCCGGCACAGGGGTGAGCACGGCAGCTGTTGGCATTGCGAGCGGCGGCGTGCTCGGGAAGCTCGTCGCAGGGCCTGTCGGCGTCAAAGTCGCGACGACGGCGGTGGCCGTGTCCACGGTGGGAGCAGTGGGCACGATCGAGTCGGACCGACCTGTTCGCGGGGAGGGAGCAGTTCCGCCGATCGTCGCAACCACCTCGAGCAGGCTGCCCGGCGACGACGACGGATCGAGCGGCAGCGGAGGCGGCGGCTCAGGGCACGAGGGAACGAGTGGGGACGAGACCGTGGACGACGAGCGCAGCGACCCAGGTCGAGGACGTTCCTCGGAGGCCGCTGACGAAGACCGTTCGGGTCCCTCGAGCGAAAGCGGTCGGTCGCATGCGAGCGACGATTCATCGGGCAATCCGCCGAGCGACGAGCACTCCGGTTCGAGCGGGGCGGGAGAGAGTGGAGACCCATCGGGCGACGGCGACTCGAGCGGCTCGGGCTCCGACGAATTGTCGTCCGGTTCCGATTCCTCGGGCTCTGGCTCGGGCTCGTCCGGATCTGAATCGGACTCGTCGGGCTCCGGCTCGTCGGGCTCTGGCTCCTCGGGCTCGGGATCGTCCGGTTCGGGCTCATCCGGCTCCGGCTCGGAGGATCCGTCAGCCGACGCCGATCCGTGACAGGGAACCGAGGCAGGGCTCTGCCTAGGATGCAGTGGTGGAGCGCTCACCCGTCACGCTGCGCCAGGCTCTCCTCGCCTGCGCGTCGTTCGCGGCGCTCTGCGTCGTCGGAACCGTCGGTTTCGCGCTCATCTCCGACGAGAGCCCCTTCGATGCCTTCTACCGGACGGTCATCACCGTCTACACGGCAGGGCTCGTCTCGGCACCAGACTCGACGGAGGCAAAGGTCTTCACGATCGTGCTCGTCGTCTGGGGTGTGGCAATCTTCCTCTACGTCTTCGGCCTGATCATCGAGCTCACCGTCTCAGGGACGGTGAGTGGGGCGTGGGAAGCGCGGAGGTTGGCAAAACGAGTGGAGCAGCTACGAGATCACGTGATCGTCTGCGGATACGGGCGCGTGGGGCGGCGCGCGGCGAAGGAGTTCCGCGATGTCGACGTTCCGTACGTCGTGCTCGATCACGGCGCCGAGGCGCTCGCCTACGCGAAGAGTCGCGGCGACCTCCACATCGAGGGGCGTGGCACGCAGGACGACGACCTCGAGCGCGCCGGGATTCACGCTGCGCGCGGCCTGATCGCGTGCTCGGACTCGGACGTCGACAATCTCTACATCACGCTGTCGGCGCGCGCGCTCCGGAGCGATCTCTTCATCGTCGCGCGTGCCTCCACGGCTGACGCGCGGACGAAGCTGCAGCTCGCCGGCGCGGACCGGATCGTGCAGCCCTACACGACCGCCGGGCTCCACATGGCGAACCTCGTCCTGAAGCCGCAGGTCGCCGAGTTCCTCGACATCGTCTCGACGGCAGGAGGGCCGATGCCCGAGCTCCGCTTCGAGGAGATCGTCGTGAGCGGCAGCTGCGAGCCGTGCGGGAGCTCCATCGGGGAGCTGCGGATTCGTGAGCGGACAGGCGCGCTCGTGATCGCGCTGCGCAAGGCCGACGGCTCGTTCGATCCGACGCCGGACCCGGCCGCGATGCTCGAGGAGCACGACGTCCTGATCGGCGTCGGCACGACCGAGGAGATGGCGAGGCTCGAGGCGCTATTCGCGCCGCGTGGGGTGGGGGTTGCCTGACCCCGTAGCGCGGCTCGAAGCTGCGCTCACCGACATCGCCAGCGTGCCCGTCGCACTCGAGCGCCCCGGCGACCCCATACACGGCGACTACGCGACCAACGTCGCGCTGCGGATCGCTCCGAGCCGCAGCCGTCCGCCACGCGAGATCGCCGAGGAGATCGCCGCGGCTGCCGTCGAGCGCGGACTCGTTCTCGAGGCGGAAGTCGCCGGCCCGGGCTTTGTCAATCTGCGCGTGTCGGATGAATGGATCGCCGAGGCGCTCGCCGGCGTTCTCGATGCAGGCGAGTCGTTCGGAGGAGGCTCGGCCGCTCCCGCGCAGCGGATCCAGGTCGAGATGGTCTCCGCGAACCCGACGGGCCCGCTCACCGTTGCGTCCGCGCGGAACGGGGCCTACGGCGACGCCGTCGCGCGGCTGCTCACGTTCGCCGGGCACACCGTCGAGCGCGAGTACTACTACAACGACGCGGGCGCGCAGATGGATCGCTTCCGCGAGTCGGTGGAGGCGATGCGCGAGGGCCGCGACCCGCCCGAGGACGGGTATCAGGGGGAGTACGTGCGGGAGCTCGCCGCGACGCCCGGGGATCCGGTGCCCGCGATGCTGGAGCGAATCGAGCAGACGCTCGCACGCTTCCGTGTCCACTTCGACACGTGGGAGCGCGAGAGCGCGTTCGGGGCGGAGGTGGACGACGCGCTGCCGTTGCTCGACACGTACAAGGCCGAAGGGGCGCTCTGGGCGCGCACGACCGCGTACGGAGACGACAAGGACCGCGTGCTCGTCCGCTCGAACGGCGAGCCGACGTACTTCGGGAAGGACGCCGCGTACATCAGGAGGAAGCTCTCAGG
>JBOHBA010000117.1:0-4556 GCA_050698095.1 Gaiellaceae bacterium | reverse complement strand
GTGCAGCCGGCGGCAATGGCCGGCCGCCAGCTCTGCCAGTGGGACAAGGACTCCTGCGCGGACGCGGGCTTCCTCAAGATCGACTTACTCGGACTCGGGATGCTCTCCGCAGTCGAGGAGTGCGTCGAGCAGATCGCACTCTGGCACGGCGAGTTGATCGATCTCTCGCGCATCCCCTTCGACGACGAGGCTGTGTACGACGACATCCAGCGAGCGGACACGATCGGCGCGTTCCAGATCGAGAGCCGCGCGCAGATGCAGAGCCTCCTGCGCACGAAGCCGGAGAACCTCGACGACATCACCGTCCAGGTGGCGCTCGTCCGGCCCGGGCCGATCCAGGGGAAGGCGGTGCATCCGTACATAGACGCGCGTCAGCGTCTGCGCGACGACCCGTCGTACGTCTGGCCGGTCGACCACGAGCTCCTGCGCGAGCCGCTGCGCTCGACCTTCGGCGTCGTCGTCTTCCAGGATCAGGTGCTCGAAGTCGCGATCGCGCTGGCCGGCTTCACTGTTGGGGAGGCGGAAGGGCTACGGCGGGCGATGAGCCGGAAGCGGAGCCATGACGCGCTCGAGGCATATCGCGGGCGGTTCGTCGCCGGGGCAGCCGAGAAGGGTGTGGATGCGCAGACGGCCGATTGCGTGTTTGACAAGCTCGTCGGCTTCTCCGGCTTCGGCTTCCCCAAGGCGCATGCGGCCGCGTTCGGCCTGCTCGCTTACCAGTCGCAGTGGCTGAAGCATTACCACCCCGCGGAGTTCCTGTGCGCGCTCCTGAACGCGCAGCCGATGGGCTTCTACCCGCCCGCGACGCTCGTCCGCGATGCACAGCGGCATGGGGTGGAGATCCTTCCCGTCGACGTCAACCTGAGCCAGGCGGCGTGCACGATCGAGTCCGCCTTGCGACGTAGGGGCGAGATATATCTCGCCCCTACGGAGACATCCCTCGTGCGCATCGGCCTGAGCTACATCTCCTCGATCGGGAAGGGCGAGGCGGAGGCGCTGGTCGCAGAGCGCGAAACGAATGGGCCGTTCCGAGGTATTGCCGATCTCGCCCGCCGGGCGCCGCTGATGCGCGACGAGCTCGAGGCGCTCGTCAAAGGTGGCGCCTGCGACGGGCTCAACCTTCCGCGGCGAAAGCTCCTCTGGGAGCTCGGGCTCGTCTTCCGAGAGCAGTCGGTCCCGGGGACGGGGGGAGAGGCGAAGCAGCTCCCGCTCGCCCTCGAGCCGACGGCCGAGACACCCGCGCTGCGCGACCTCACGCGCTGGGAGCGCATGCTCGCCGACTACAAGCACACCGGGATGTCGGTGGGAACGCATCCGCTTGCGCTTCTCCGCCCACACCTGCCGGCGGGAACGCTCTCGAGCACAGAGCTCCACGAGCAGCGCCACGGCCGGCACGTGGCCGTCGCGGGGATGACGATCGCGCGCCAGCGGCCGTCGACGGCGAACGGGATCGTCTTCATGCTCCTCGAGGACGAGCACGGCCAGGTAAACCTGATCGTGCAGCCGCACGTCTACGAGCGGCACCGAGCGACGGTGCGTGCGGAGCCGCTCGTGTTGGCGCGCGGCCGGTACGAGCGAGTGGGGGAGAACCGCAACATCCTCGTCTCGGAGCTCGAGTCGCTCGGGCCACTCGCCCGTCGTGTTGCCGACAACGACACGGTGTGGGAGTCGCTCCCGCGGCCACACTCCTTCGGTCGTCGCTAGCTCAGCCCGTGGCCGCGACGATCACGCTCGCCCTGCCTGGCAGCCGCCGGACAACACGGACCTTCCCGGACGTGAGATCCGCGCGGATCAGCGTTCCGCCGCGCGTCACGCCGTACATGGTGCGACCGATCGCCACGCCGTCCCCCGCAGACCAGCCCGAGATGCGTCCATCGCGTCGTAGCGCGGACGTGTAGACGAGGATCGGGCCGCCGCTGAAATGGAAGTAGGCGAAGCGGTCGCCGGGGATCCAGTGCGCGGACCCGCAGCACTCTGTCGGGAGCGGGATCCTGCGGGCCGAGATCGGCCGTGGTCGCAGATCAATCACGACGAGGTGAGCACAGGGTGCCGTGCGGCATCCTTCCTCGTACGAGTCGCCGACGAGCTTCGTGCCGGCGGCGTTCGGCGCAAGCTCGTAGAGGCCCGTGGCTCGCACGCTGCCGAGGGGCGTTGTCTTGCTGGTCCGAAGATCGACCGTGACGATCCGCGTACCGCGCCCGCCGTGGGCCTGGACGTAGGCGACGTTCCGCCAGAAGGACGCATAGAACGCCGAGCCTCGCCAAAGGGTCGTGACGCTTCGCGGCGTGATCTGTGCGAGCAGACCGCGGGCGTCCGGGTTCGACGAGAACAGCGCGAGCCTCTCGCCGAGGGTGTCGACGCATCGCAGCGAAGCCACCCCGTACTCGCGTCGGGGAAGACGCTGCTCTCGAACGAACCAGAATGTCGGCAGTTCGCGGGTCACGACAAAATGGTGGGAGCCGCGGTAGACGAGCTCGGCGATACGCTGACCGCCCGGGCACGCCGTCACCTGCCGCACGTTGTCCGAGCCGACGGCATACCCGAGCGTGCGACCCTTGGCGTCGAGAGCGAGCGTCCGCGCCGGCCCGAAGCGCCCTCGCACGAACAGAGCGACCGGGCCCTTCCCGTTCGGAGCCGGAAGCGCCGCCGCGGCCAGAAGATCCTGGGGCGAGACCTGCCAGCAGAGATGCCCCACCCACCCGTCATTCTCGCGCGCGAGGAAGAGACCGATCCTCCGCCCTACAGAGGTCTCGATCCCGCAGGCGCCGCCGTTGTTCGCCGTCGTGACCTCGACCGTGGCGGCGATCTCTCCCTTGACAACCCGCTCGACGCTGAAGGTGAGGACGGCTCGGCCCTGATCGGTCTCGCGCCGGCTGACGAGACGCCCGACGAAAGCGCCGTCCGTTTGCTTCAGCAGGTTCCAAGGGTCCGGTGGGACGCAGGAACACGCGCGCGCCGGCTCGACGGCGGCTGCCAGCGACGTGACTGCAAGCACGACAACGCATAGCGAAACAGCCTTCACACTCCGTGATACGCCACGGGCTTGGAGCCTCGTCACCTCTGAATTGTGCGCTCAGAAGCGGGCTTCGGCTTGCGCGAGAGCGTGAACGCGGTCTCAACGAGCGCGAGGTGCGTGAACGCCTGCGGGAAGTTGCCCACCAACCTGCGACTCTCCGGGTCGTACTCCTCCGAGATCAAACCCAAGTCGTTCCGAAGCGCAAGCAGCCGCTCGAACAGCGCGACTGCCTCCCTGCGACGCCCCTGTTGCGCGAGAACGGCGACCAGCCAGAACGAGCAGGGCAGGAAGACGCCTTCGCCCGGGGGCAACCCGTCGACGCTGACGTTCTCGACGTCCGCGCGGTAGCGCTCCACGAACCCGTCGCGCAGGAGCTCACGCTGGATGGCGTCCACGGTTCCGAGCACACGCTCGTCGGTCGCCGGCAGGAAGCCGACGAGCGGGATCAGGAGCAGACTCGCGTCGAGTCGGTCCGCCCCGTAGTACTGGACGAACGTCCCGCGATCGGCGTTGTAGCCCTCGCGTAACACCTCCGTCTTGATCTCCGCCCGAGCGGCACGCCAGCGATCGACGGGGCCTTCACGCCCGAGCCGCTCGACGGTCTTCACCGCCCGGTCGAAGGCGACCCAGGCCATGACCTTCGAGTGGGTGAAGTGCCTCCGGGGCCCACGGACTTCCCAGATTCCCTCGTCCTCCTGCCGCCACCCCGACTCGAGCCAGTCGAAAATCCGCCGCGTCAGCCTCCACGCGTCGTCCGAGGGCTCGAGCCCCTGCCTGCGCGCGCGATAGAGCGCCTCGATCACTTCGCCGTAGACGTCGAGCTGGAGCTGGTTCGACGCTCCGTTTCCGATGCGGACCGGCTGGGAGCCTTCGTATCCGGTAAGCCACGGAAGCTCCATCTCCGTGAGCCGCCGCTCTCCCGCGACGCCGTACATGATCTGCAAATCGTCCGGGGAGCCCGCGATCGCTCGGAGCAGCCAGTCGCGCCACGCGCCGGCCTCATCGACGTATCCGAAACGGATGAGAGCGAGCAGCGTGAGCGTTGCGTCGCGCAGCCAGCAGAAGCGGTAGTCCCAGTTGCGCACACCGCCGATTGCCTCGGGCAGAGAGGTCGTCGGCGCCGCGACGATCCCGCCTGTGGGCGCGTACGTGAGCGCCTTCAGCGTCAGCAGCGAGCGATGGACGGCGTCGTGCCACTCCCCGGTGTGCGTGCACTGGCCGGCCCACTCCTCCCAGAAGGAGATCGTCTTTTCGAGCGCCTCCTCCGGCTCGGTGCGGCCGGGGTAGGCCTCGTGTGACGGCGTCCACCGCAGAACGAACGGGACGCGATCGCCCTGGTTGACGGCAAACGAGGCATGGGTACGGAGATTCCGACCCTCCAGCTCGATCGGGGTCCGGAGGAGAACGGCGTCCGGCCCCGCGATGGCGACCAGTGTCCCGTCGAGATTGCGGACCCAAGGGACGATCGACCCGTAGTCGAAGCGCAGCACGAGCTCCATCTGCATCTGCACGCGACCGCGAATGCCCTCGACGATGCGCA
>JBOHBA010000116.1:0-9000 GCA_050698095.1 Gaiellaceae bacterium | reverse complement strand
ATCGGCTCGAGCACGGACTCGCCCGCGCCCGCTGCGATGACCGTCGGAATTCCGCCCGCCGCGGCCATCTCGGCCGCAAGCACCTTGCTGCGCATCCCGCCGCGACCGAGGCGCGACGCATCGCCGAGGTCCGCTTCGCGGACGGCCGATCCGTCGTCGACGAGCGTTGCGCCGGGGGTCCCCGGAGCGCGCGTAAGGACACCCTCGACCTCGGTCAGAAGCACGAGTAGGCGCGCACGGACGAGGATCGCGACCTGTGCAGCGAGCGCGTCGTTGTCGCCGAATGCGATCTCGTCCGTGGCGGTCGCGTCGTTCTCGTTCACGATCGGGACGGCGCGGAGCGAGAAGAGAGCCTGCAGCGCGTTGCGGGCGTTGACGTACGCGGCCCGGTCGGCGATGTCGGTCGCGGTGAGCAGGATCTGTGCAGCGTGGAGTCCCTCGCGCGCAAGCGCACGATCCCACGCTCGCTGGAGGTGAGCCTGTCCAAGGGCCGAGGCAGCCTGGAGCTTCGGAACGGACCGAGGCCGCCGATCGAGGCCGAGGTGGGGCAGCCCGAGCGCGATCGCACCCGAGGAAACGACGGCGACGGCCTCGCCGCCCTTGACCACGTCTGCGATCTCGCGCGCGCGATGTCGCAGGACGCTCCGGCGGACGGCTCCACGGGGCCCGGCGACGAGGCTCGTCCCCAGCTTGACGACGACCGTCATCGGCTCTGCGTGCCGTCGCCGACGATCCGGTACTGGCGCAGCCAGAGGTCGCGGTACGTGACCGGTCCGCGCGGCCCCGGCGTCCAGTCGACGTTGATTCCCGTCTCCGGCGCGCCGGTCAACTCGAAGCCGTCAGTGAAACGGGTCGGCGCGTGCCAGAACGCCGCAGTGCCGCGGTAGCCGCTTAGGAAGCGCTCCGCCGCGTCAGCGTCCTCGGCGACGATCCCCGCGGAGAGGCCGGAGGTCTGCTCGTTCGAGATCCGAACCGCCTCCTCGATGCCGTCGACAAGAGCGATCGTCACCGCCGCGACCCGCTCGGGGTCGCTGGCCCACTCGTGCCCGAGCGGCCGGTCGAGCGGCAGCGCTCCCTCGACCGTGCCTCGAACCTCGAGCCCTTTCTCGGCGAACAGCTCGAGTAGCGCAGGGACTAGGTCGGCCGCCTCACGGTCGACGAGTGCGAGATTGAGCCGATTGCACACGCCGAGCCGGTCGAGGCTCGCCTTCGCAAGAGCGAGTGCTTTCTCCCGCGACGCGGAGCCGTGGACGTAGAGGACGCCACCGCCCTCGGCATGGGCCAGCGTGCGCACCCCCTGCTCGGCGGCGAGACGTTGGAGCGCCGCCGTCGTCTCTCCGCTCCCGCGCAGGATCACGAGCGGGATCTGCCGTGGCAGCGACACGAGGATGCGGGCGCCCTCGCGGTCGGGCGAGCGAGCGAGTCCAACTGCGCCGGGCGGAAGACCGGCAGCTTCCAGAGCGGGTCGGAGCACGTCGTCGACCAGGGTCGTCACCGTCCGTAGCGCGGCGCCGCCGGTTCGGAGCACTGCCGTATTGAGGCTCTTGAGGAGCTGCCCCGCGACGTCGAGAGCCACGCCCGGCCTCGCCTCGAAGTTCGCGCCAACAGTGCCGATCGGGATTCGCCGCTCGCTCACGTGCAGGCCGTTCGCAAGGGTCCAGGAGCCGGCCTCGCGCTCGAGCGGCTCCACTTCGGACATCGCGTCAACCTGCCGCGCTAGGCCTTCGACGCGGGCCTCGTCGAGTCGCAACCGGTCGAGCGTTCCTTCGTCGACGTGGCCTTCCGCGGCCTGGCAGTCGGCTGCATTGGCCCCGAGAATCGCGTTTCGTCGTTCGCGCGTGAGCGCCGCGGCTCCCCGGAGCGCCTCGGCGACCGGCTCGTCGCGGAGCGCCGCGGTCGCCCGGTTGGCGGCGGCCGCCTCGGACTCGATGTCCTCTCGTAGCGAGCTCACTTCAGTTTGTATACTGGCGAACCGGTGGCGAGGCACGCCTCGCTCCGCATCAAGAGAGGCTGAGGGACCGGCCCTGTGAAGCCTCGGCAACCTGCTCTCTGAGCAAGGTGCCAAGCCCGGAGGGATGTGTCGAGCGAGAACAAGGAGGTCATCGTGTCAGCCCAATCTCTTCGTTGCAGGGCCTGTGAGACGGAGCACGCCCTCGATGCAGTCGGTATCTGCTCGCGTTGCTTCGGGCCTCTCGACCCCGTCTACGACTGGGACGAGCTTCGCCGAACGTTTACCCGGGAATCGGTCGCGGCAGGCCCGCCGTCACTCTGGCGGTACGCGCGTCTTCTTCCGGTGACACCGCCCGCTGAGCCGCTGCTCGCGCCCGGCTTTACGCCACTCGTCTCCGCCCCGCGGCTCGCGACGGCGGCCGGGGTCGGCACGCTCTACCTCAAGCTCGATACAGCGAACCCCACGCACTCCTTCAAGGATCGAGTCGTCGCGGTCGCGGCCGCCAAGGCGCTCGAGCTCGGATGCGAGACGCTCGCCTGCTCGTCCACCGGCAACCTCGCGAACGCCGTCGCCGCGCGCGCTGCCGCCGAGGGGATCGAGGCGGTCGTGCTCTGCCCCGCCGATCTCGAGCCCGAGAAGCTGACGGCGACCGCCGTCTACGGCGCGACGGTCTATGCGGTCGATGGAAGCTACGACGACTGCAGCCGGCTCTCGGTAGAGCTCTCCTTCGAGCTCGACTGGGCGTTCGTGAACGTCGGCCTCCGCTCCTACTACGCCGAGGGCTCGAAGACCCTCGCCTTCGAGATCGCCGAGCAGCTCGGCTGGCGCCTGCCCGACGCGGTCGTCGGCCCGATCGCCTCGGGCGCGCTGTTCTCGAAGGTGCACCAGGGCTTCTCCCAGCTGCGCGAGCTCGGTCTCGTCGAGGGACGGAGCCCCCGGCTGTACGGAGGGCAGGCGGAAGGGTGCGCGCCGGTCGCGGCAGCGTTCGCCGACGACCGGAAGGTCACCCCGCTCAAGCCCCACACGCTCGCCCGCTCGCTGGCGATCGGGAACCCGGCGGACGGCGATCTCGCGGTTGCGACGGCGAAGGCCTCGGGCGGAGCGATCTACGCCGTCCCCGAGGACGAGGTCGGGCCGAACATGGCGCTCCTGGCGGAGACGAGCGGCATCTTCGGCGAGACAGCCGCCGGCGTCACGCTCGGTGCGCTTCGGGAGGCTGTGGCCGGCGGAGCTCTCGGCGAAAACGACACTGTCGTTTTGCTTGTGACCGGAGACGGATTGAAGACGCCGCAACCGGTCGCAGACCTTGTGCGTCCGATCGAGATCGAGGCGGACGCCGACGTGCTGCTCGAGCGCCTGGGAGTGAGCGTCTAGCGCATCTCGGTCGGGGACCGGTTCGTTGGGGCGAGACATATCTCGCCCCTCCCGGAGCAGGACGTGGCCCTTACGCCTCAACCCGAAGCACGTGCGACCCGCCGGCAGCGAGGCTCACGAAGTTCTTCCCGAGCGTCCACCGATAGCGCTCGCCGCTGAGGAGATCCGCGACGGCGAAGCTCTCGGGGACGCCCAGCCCGGCCGGCACCTCGATCGCGCCGCTCTGCTCCGCTTCGGGGTCGAGGTTGACGCACATGACCACGGCGTTCTCGCCCGAGCGCTTGGCATACGCGAGCAGCGAGTCGTTCCCTGACTCGAGAAACGTCAGCGGCAGCCGCTGCAGCGCGGCATTCTCACGCCGAATCGTGTTCAGCTTCGCGATGAGGGGAACGAGCGGACCGTCGAGCGTGCGCTCCTTGAGCTCGTACTTCTCGGAGTCGACGTACTCCTCGCTGCCGTCGCGCACCGGGACGTTCTCGCACTGCTCGAACCCGGAGTAGATGCCGTAGGACGGTGACAGCGTCGCCGCGAGCACCAGGCGAGCCTCGAAAGCCGGCCGGCCGCCGTGCTGGAGATACGCGTGCAGGATGTCCGGAGTGTTGGTGAAGAAGTTCGGCCGGTAGTACTCGGACATCGGTCCTGCCAGCTCGGTCAGGTACTCGGTCAGCTCGGCGCGAGAGTTCTTCCACGTGAAGTACGTGTAGGACTGGCTAAAACCGATTTTTCCGAGCAGGCGCATCATGGGAGGGCGCGTGAAGGCCTCCGCTAGGAAGATCACGTCGGGATGCTCGTCGCGCACGGTTCGGATCAGCCACTCCCAGAACGGAACCGGCTTCGTGTGCGGATTGTCGACGCGGAAGATCTTCACGCCTCGCTCGACCCAGAAGAGAACGACGTCCCGCAGCGCTTCCCACAGCTCGCGCCAGTCGGGCGAGTCGAAGTTGACGTTGTAGATGTCCTGGTAGCGCTTGGGCGGGTTCTCCGCGTACTTGAGCGTCCCGTCGGGGCGGCGGTTGAACCACGTCGGGTGCTCCACGAGCCAGGGGTGGTCCGGGGAGCACTGGATCGCGAAGTCGAGCGCGATCTCGACGCCCAGCTCTGCGCCTCGCGCGACGAGGCGCTCGAACTCCTTCATCGTGCCGAGCTCGGGGTGCACGCCCGTGTGTCCGCCTTCCTCTGCGCCGATGGCCCACGGGCTCCCGGGGTCGCCCGGCGCCGCCACGAGCGCGTTGTTACGGCCCTTGCGGTGGGTGCGCCCGATCGGGTGGATCGGCGGCAGGTACACGACGTCGAACCCCAGCTCCGCGAGACGTGGCAGCAGGCGCTCAACTCCCTTGAAGCCGCCCCAGGAGCGCGGAAAGAGCTCGTACCACGCACCGAAGCGGGCCTGCACGCGATCGACGTCCACGACGAGCCAGCGGCCGAGCGGCGTCGCCTCCGATCGGATCTCCAGGTTGGTCGCGAGGCCTTCGTCGAGGGTGAGCTCTTCGACACCGAGCAGGAGGGCGCCCTCGGCGAGCTCGCTTGCGAGGTCCTCCTGTCCCGCGTCAGCCTTCCGCTCGAGCTCCCACCGCCACGAAGCGAACGTGTCCACCCACGCCTCGATCGTGAACTCCCAGCGGCCGAGGTCGGTCGCGTCGAACGACGCGCGCCAGCGGTCGGGCTCGAGCTCCACGCGCGTCATCGGAACCGCGAACGAGTCATTCGCGCGGGCAGCACGCACGAGCAAGCTCGCGCCGAGGACGTCGTGGCCGTCGCGGAAGACGTCCGCCTCGACGGCGACGGAGTCGCCCAGGGTGCGTTTGACCGGGTACCTGCCGTCGTCGACGACTGGGGTGACGCGCTCGATCTGGATGCGAGACGAGGGCGTCTCGGGAGTCGCGGCCAGTCTGGACAACGCACGCAAGTATGCGGCACCGCCGAAGTAGCGACTGAGAGGATGCGGCCATGGCGTCCGCAACGAGCGCAAGAAGGGGTCAGACCCCAGGCCATGTCCGAAGTGGACGACGTGTTGCATCCGAGGCGCTTGTTCCCTGGAGATCCGACCCCGATCCTGTCCAGAAAGGACGCGTCCCGGGGTCTGACCCCGGTTCTCGTACAAGCGGCATCCTGCTCCATCCGACCTCGCTGCCGGGCGGACGGCTGGACGCCGAGGCATACCGGTTCGTGGATTGGCTGGCGGCGGCAGGCCAGTCCTGGTGGCAGGTTCTGCCGCTCGGTCCACCTGACTCGTTCGGGTCGCCCTACGGGTCGCCTTCGGCCTTCGCGGGCTCGGTCTCGCTGCTGGCCGAGCCCGAGGCGCCTGTCTCGTCCAGGGAGCTCGAGAGGTTCCGCGCGCAGCAGTCGTTCTGGCTCGACGACTTCGTTCGCCACGCTGGGCCGGAAGCCGGCGAGGATGTGGCCGCCGGCCAGGTGCGCTTCATGCGCGAGTGGGGTGCCCTGCGCGCCTACGCGAAGGGGCGAGGCATCGGGCTCATCGGAGACGTGCCGATCTTCGTATCGCGCGACAGCGTCGACGTCGCGGCTCACCCCCGGCTCTTCCGCACCGACGTTGTCGCGGGCGCGGCGCCCGACCTCTACAGCGACGACGGCCAGCTCTGGGACGGCGCCGTCTACGACTGGCCGGCGCTCTCGAGGCGGGGCTATCGCTGGTGGATCGAGCGCTTCCGCCGGGTGTTCGAGCTCGTCGACATGGTGCGCCTCGACCACTTCCGCGGCTTCGTCGCGATGTGGACGGTTCCGCTCGGGGCGAGGACCGCCGCCTCGGGGCAGTGGAGACGCGGTCCGGGCATGGCGCTCTTCCGCGCCGTCCAGAGAGAGCTGGGCGCGCTCGATCTGATCGCGGAGGACCTCGGCGTGATCACGCCGGCCGTCGACCGCCTCCGTGCGGAGCTCGGGATCCCAGGCATACGCGTGCTCCAGTTCGCGCTCGACGGGTCGGAGACGAACCCGCATCGCCTGGAGAATCACGAGGAGCAAAGCGTCGTCTACACGGGCACGCACGACAATGACACGGCCCTCGGCTGGTGGTCGTCGCTCTCCCCCGGGGAGCGTGCTCGCGCCGGTCTGGATGCGCGGGAGCCGCACTGGAGCCTCATCGAGCGCGCGCTTTCGTCGCCGGCCCGGATCGCAGTCGTCCCGCTCCAGGACGTCCTCGGCCTCGCGAGTGAGGCGCGGATGAACGTGCCCGGAACGACCGAGGGGAACTGGATCTGGCGATTCGGCGCCGGAGCCCTCACCTCCGAGCTCGCCGCCCGGCTTCGCAAGGCGACCGCCGCCAGCGGGCGCTCGCTCAGCCGGTGAGCAGTTTTTCGTAGATCGCGAGAGTCGCCGCCGCGATCTCGCTCCAGCTGAAGGATTCGACCGCTCGCTTGCGGCCTGCCTTGCCGAAGCGCTCGGCCTTCTCCGGGTCGCTGACGAGCTCGTTCACCCGCTCGGCGATGTCTCGCGCGAAACGCTCCGGATCGCGGGGCTCTCTCGATCCGTCCACGGGATCGAACGGGACGAGCAGCCCCGTCGAACCGTCGACCACGACCTCCGGGATGCCGCCCGTCGAGGTTGCGACGACGGCCGTCTTGCACGCCATCGCCTCGAGGTTGACGATCCCCAGAGGCTCGTAGATCGACGGGCACACGAAGACGGTCGCGTGACTCAGGATCTGGATCACCTCGGTCTTCGGAAGCATCTGCTCGAGCCAGACGACGCCGTCGCGTGAGGCCTGGACGCGCGCCACCTTCTCCTTGATCTCGGCGGCGAGCTCCGGGGTGTCGGCCGCACCCGCGCAGAGCACGAGCTGGGCCGCGGGATCGAAGAGCGCGGCAGCCTCGAGGAGGTGGGCAATGCCTTTCTGGCGTGTGCTCCGGCCGACGAAAACGACCGAAGGGCGTGCCGGGTCGATGCCGTAGCGCTCGAGGACGTCGGTGCTGTGATCCGGGCGATACTCCTCCGTGTCGATCCCGTTCCCGATCACTTGGACTCGATCGGGGTCGACCGCCGGGTAGCAGCCGAGCACGTCGCGGCGCTGCTCGTGCGAGACGGCGATGACCGCGTCCGCCGCCTCCAGGCTCGTGCGCTCGCAGAAGCTCGAGACCGCGTAGCCGCCGCCGAGCTGCTCAGCCTTCCACGGGCGCAGCGGCTCGAGGCTGTGCACCGTCGCGACATGCGGGATGTCGTAGGTGAGCTTCGCGAGGTGTCCGGCGAAGTTCGCGTACCAGGTGTGCGTGTGGACGACCTGGGAGCCCTCGGCGCCGACCGCCATCGCCAGGTCGATCGACACCGCCTGGAGCGCGAGCGACTCCGGCGAGTCGCCGCGGAGATCGTCCCACGGGCGGTACGCGACAACGGGAGGAACAGACGCGGCCGGCCGGTCCGCTCCCCAGCAGTGCACAGTGACGTCGGCGAGCTTCGCGAGCTCCGGCGCCAGATACTCGACGTGGACGCCTGCGCCTCCGTATACGTCGGGCGGGTATTCGCGCGTCAGGAGCGCGACCTTCAAGCCTCGACCCGCGCTCCCTTGCCGATGACGACGACGCCGCCGTCCGAGATCGCGAAGCGCGCGCGATCCGCGTCGGGGTCGACTCCGATCTGCGCTCCCTCCTCGATCACCACGGCCTTGTCAACGATCGCCCGGTGTACGACAGCGTGGGGTCCCACGTCGACGCCGTGCATGAGCACCGAGCTGTCGACCTCGGCATACGAGTGGACGCGGACGTTGGAGGACAAGATCGAGTTGCTCACCCGCCCGCCCGAGACGATCACGCCCGGGCACACGAGCGAGTTCACGGCATACCCGGTCCGCTCCGGTGTCTCGAGGACGAACTTCGCGGGGGCGGTGGTCTCGGGCCAGGTGAGGATCGGCCACTGGTCGTTGTAGAGGTTGAACACCGGATGGACGGAGACGAGGTCCATGTGGCAGTCGTAGTAGGCGTCGAGCGTTCCCACATCGCGCCAGTACGCGACCTCGCCCTCCGACACGCCGGGCACGTCGTTCTTGGTGAAGTCGTACGCGTGCGCCGCGCCTTCCGCGACCAGCATCGGGATGATGTTTCCGCCCAGGTCGTGCCGCGAGGTCTTGTCGGCGGCGTCGGCGGTGACCGCGTCGATCAGGGTGCTCGCCGAGAAGACGTAGTTCCCCATCGATGCGAAAACCTGGTCGGGAGCATCGGCCAGACCGGTGGCCGCGCTCGGCTTCTCGTGGAAGGCGGCGATCTGCATTCCGTCAGGGGTGGTCTCGATGACGCCGAACTCGCTTGCCTGCTCGAGCGGCGCGCGAACGGCGGCGACCGTGACCCCGGCCCCGGACTCGAGGTGCTGCGCGACCATCTGACGTGGATCCATGCGGTAGATGTGGTCGGCGCCGAACACGCAGATGACCTCGGGCCGCTCGTCATGAACGAGGTTGAGACTCTGGAAGATCGCGTCGGCCGAGCCCGCGTACCAATATGGCCCGCGCCGCTGCTGCGCTGGAACAGGAGTCACGTAGTTCCCGAGGAGTGGTGACAGGCGCCAGGTGGTCGTGATGTGGCGATCGAGGCTGTGACTCTTGTACTGGGTCAGCGCGGCGATTTGCAGGTAACCGGCGTTGACGAGATTGGAAAGCGCGAAATCGACGAGCCGGTAATTCCCCCCGAACGGAACGGCCGGCTTGGCCCGATCCGCGGTCAGCGGCATGAGGC
>JBOHBA010000115.1:0-4534 GCA_050698095.1 Gaiellaceae bacterium | reverse complement strand
GCCCAGCTGATGCTCGCGCTCTACCGAAGCGGCCGACAAGCCGACGCCCTCGAGGTCTACCGTGACGGAAGACATCTGCTCGCCGAGCAGCTCGGCCTCGATCCGAGCCCCGAGCTCCAGCGCCTCGAGCGCGCGATCCTCAATCAGGATCCAGAGCTCACGCTCGCGCCGTCCGCGACATCCTCACGGCGCGGACGCGCTCGACGCGGTGCGTTGGTCATCGTTGCCGGAGCAGCGCTTGCGCTGGCGGCGTCGATCGGGGTCGCCGTCGTGCTCTCGAGCGGTCACGAAGCCGGCCTCGTCGCGGTCGCCCCCAACTCCGTCGGAGTGATCGAACCGGAAACCGGCCGTATCGTCGGTCAGATTTCGGTCGGGAACACGCCTACGAGAATCGTTGCCGGCGCTGGTGCGGTCTGGGTGATCAACGCGGACGATCGAACGATCTCGCAGATCGACCCCAGGACGCGCCGGCTCGTGAGAACCGTCGCTGTCGACGCGAGACCCACTGACATCGCTGTCGGCGAGGGGGCCGTGTGGGTCGGGACGAACGAGCCGATCGGGCTCGCTCGAGTCGACCCTCGGTCCGGCGTCGTGACGCGCCGGCTCACCCTCGCAGAGGATCCCTTCACCGTCTTCGAGCCAACCGACGTCAAAGTTGCGGTCGGCGCTGGATCGGTCTGGGCCGGAGTCTCGGTCGAGCCGCCGCGCAGCTACCTCGCTCGGGTGGAGCCTAATACGGGTCGAGTGGTTGCGAGGATCGGTCCCATCGATGTAGGCCCGCTAGCCGTCGGCTCGAACGCCGTCTGGGCAATCGAATACGGGAAGCTGACGAGGGTCGACGTATCAGCGAACAGGATCGTCGGCCGCACCTCGGTTCCGGCTGACATGGCGATTGCCGCAGACGCCCGTTGGGTGTGGGCCGCGCAGAGCTTCGAGGACCTCGTGTGGCGGGTCGACGCCGACAGGCACAGGAAGCAGGAGCCGGTTCAAGTCGGCCGGGGGCCTACTGGCATCGCGCTCGGACTCGGGTCGGTCTGGGTCTCGAGCCGGGACGGAACGCTTTCGCGAATCGATCCCGTCGAACGCCGGGTCATCGAGACGGTTCGCGTCGGTGGCGTCGTGAAAGGGGTCGCTGTCGCCGCCGGCGCCGTCTGGGTGACGGTCGGCTGACGCGGCCAAGGCCTGCCCGCCGCGCCGCTGACGAGGCGACGAGGCGACGCCCCCGTGAAAGCGCCACCCTCGTCGCCTCGCGCCTCGTCAAGCGCAGGGGTCGGCGACGTTCGTCCTCGGAGCGGACGAATCGGGGATGACGAGCGTCGTCGTCCACGTGACCGCACCGTTCGCAACGGCTCGCACCGGCATGTTGGGGACCTCGATGTACGTCTCGCCCGGCCCGATGATCCGCGGCGCGCAGCTCCCCTGATACAGCTTGAAGGCGCCTTGCTCAACCTGGACGATCACGGGCCCTGGGTGGATGTGCCATCCGGAGTCGAGCCCATCCGGGTCGACCGTTCGGGTGATCAGGACCTCTGCGGGCTGTGAGCCCGCGACGTGTGTTGCGAGCGCCACGCTAGCCGTGGCCAACGCGGCCATCACGACGGTTGCTGTCGCCAGCACGACCGTCTTCTTCGAGTGGAGCTTTCTCACCTCTCTTCCCTCCTTCAGTTCGTATGTCTCACGCTGAGCGTCAGCCCGATGACCAGCAGCACGACGGCGACCGCTGCCACCGCTCCGATGCCGGCGTCCAGCCAGTGGAAGCCGTTGTCCGTAATCTCGACGACGACGGGCGGTCGACTCGCGGGCTTGGGGTCCGCCGCGATTGCCGTCGGCGCCACGATCGTCGCAACGATCAGGCTGTTGGCGAGCCGGCGGAAGATCTCCATCGCCGGCAACTGTGCTCGCCAGGTCTTGACGAACTCTCGATGTCGGCTTGATTTCGGCTTGACGATCGAGATCAACTGGCTCGCCGGGTCTTCGGCTCTCCGCACTCGAGCTCGCCTCAAGGCGACTTCGGCTCGGCCGTCACGGGCACGGGCTCGACGTGGGCGGCAGCGTGCCGGCGAGAACGGTCGACATCGCCCGCACGGGCGTGTTCGGGATCTCGATGACGTCTGCCCCCATCGTGGTTGCGGTGCACCCGACCTGTGTGATCTCGAACGTGCCCGATTTCGCGTGGACGACCGCGAGCACCGGACGAATATGCCAGCCGAGTCGTAGCGAGGATCGGCCACCGTGGGTGTAGTCGCTCGCGCCGATCCGGAGCCTGAGGTTCCGTACTCGTCCACGATGGCCTGCTGTGCAGGTGCCGTCGCCGCGATGGCGATGCCGACAAGGTGGGTTTCCTACGCGGCAAGACGGCGCTCGTCCAGACGACCGGCCGCGCCGCGCGCAACACGGCGGGCAAGGTGCTCCTGTACGCGGACAAGCGTACGGAGGCGATCGTCGGCGCCATGGAGGAGACGAGCCGGCGACGCGCGATCCAGGTCGCGTACAACGAGGAGCACGGGATCACCCCCGAGACGATCGTGAAGGGCGTCTCCGACATCTCGGAGCTCCTGTCTCTCGAGTCCCCGCACGTCCCCTCTTCGCGCCGCCGGCGCGGGAAGGCGGACGTGGAGGGCATGTCGCGCGACGAGCTGGAGAAGCTCGTCATCACGCTCGAAGAGGAGATGTACCTCGCCGCCGAGGAGCTCCGCTTCGAGTATGCGGCGAAGCTGCGCGACGAGATCAAGGAGCTGCGGCGCGAGCTGACCGCGCTCGCGGAAGCCTGAGTGTTACAAGACCGTGCCGATCTGCCGTTGACCGTTGACGGAGCTCGCGTCACACTCTAGGTATGTCACAGATGATTACGGTGCGTATGTCACCCGACCGCGTCGCGAGCATTGACGCGCTCGTGGCCTCGGGTACCTATGCCACGCGGGCTGACGTCGTTCGAGCTGCTGTCGACGAATTGCTCAGGCTCGAGGAAGAGCGGGCGATCGACCGTGCGATCGTCGATGGATACACACGCATCCCGCAGACGGCCGAGGAGCTGGCATGGGCAGAGGCATCCGCCCGGAGGTCGATCGCCGAGGAGCCGTGGTGAAGAGGGGTGACGTCTGGTGGGTCTACGATCCCGCTGTCGGCCGGCGGCCGCATCTCGTCCTCACGCGAGACGCCGCCGTACCGGTACTGAATCAGCTGATCGCCGTCCCTGCGACGAGGACGATGCGCGGGCTTCCGACCGAGGTCGAGCTCGGGCGCGATGACGGGATGCCCGATGTGTGTGTGCTCTCCCTCGACAACGCGACGCTTGTTCCGAAGGCGTACTTCCAGGACCGGATCTGCACGCTCGGCGCCGAACGCATGGCTCGGGTTTGCCGTGCGCTTGGCATTGCTACTGGCTGCGCCACCTGACGCGACGCGCCCGAGACTAGGCCGGCGTGGAGGTCGGGCGCGTTCTCGATCACGGTTGTCGATAGTGGCCGCCCTCGAGCACAGGCTTCTTGCGCTCGAGGCGCGTCGTCGGCGCGCGCGGCTACCCTGCCCCGGGTGGGCACGCTCGTGCTCGTCGCCGGCACTGCGGCGGTCGCACTCACGGGAGGACTCGTCGCAGCCTGCCTCCGCATGAGGGCGACCGTCTCGTTTCTGCTCGCGGCGTATCTCCTTGCGTCCGCCGAGATCGTCGGCGTCTCACTCCTGCTCTCGACCGGGCGCCGGCTCGAGCGGGATGTGCTCGTCGTCGTGATCGGTGCGCTGCTCGCCGTCGCGCTCGCCTGCTGGATTCGCCTCGGGCGCCCAGCGCCGCCGCTCCCCGCACACGGACGCGTGACGCTGCGAGCGCTCGTTCGCGATCCCGTCGTCGCGACCCTCGGCGTGCTCGCCGTCGTCACGCACGCCTACCTGCTCGCAGTTGCGCTGACCGTCCCTCAGGGAGTCGGCGACGCGCTCCTCTATCACCTGCCGCGCGCGGCGCTGTGGAAGCAACAGCACGGTGTGGCCTACGTGAACCACGCGCCGGACGAGCGCGTGAACACGTTTCCGCCGAACGCGGAGATCGAGTCGATGGCATCGATGATCCTGAGCGGAGGCGACCGGTACGTCTCGCTCGTCCAGGTTCTCGCTCTCGGAGTCATCTGCGTCGCGATCTTCGGAATCGCGCGTCGAATCGGTTTCGACCGGCGTCAGGCCGTGTTCGCCGCGCTTCTCTTCTCGACATTCACCGTTGTCGTCCTCCAGACCCCCACCGCGCTCAACGACCTCGTCGTGGCGTCGCTGCTGAGCGCGTGCGCCTACTTCGCGCTCGGCGCCTCACGGAACGAGCTCGTGCTCGCCGCGCTCGCTCTCGGCCTCGCGCTCGGGACGAAGCTCACCGCGGTGTTCGCGTTGCCCGCGCTCGCGCTCTTCGCCCTCGCGGGCCAGCCTCGCCGCCGATGGGTGTCGCTCGCGCTCTTCGGCGCAGCCGGCGCGGTCGCAGGCTCGTACTGGCTCGGCGTGAACCTGGCCGAGACCGGACGGCTCGACGGGGGTGTGGCGCTGGACCCGGGCGCCGACC
>JBOHBA010000114.1:0-1882 GCA_050698095.1 Gaiellaceae bacterium | reverse complement strand
CCCCCTAAGACAGCGGCCGCCGCCCCCTCGGCGGCCGCTGACTTTCGCGGGGTCAGGTCTTCCATGTTCCACCTGAGGTCGAACATGGAAGACCTGACCCCATACACTCGCCGCGGTGAGATCGGCGCTCGTCACAGGCGGCTCGTCCGGGATAGGGCTCGCGCTCGCACGGATGCTGCGCGAAGAGGGCTACGACCTCACGCTGGTCGCGCGCCGGCCTGAGCCGCTCGAAGAGGCCGCGCGAGAGCTCGGCGCCCTCGCCGTCTCGGCGAACCTCGGCGACGGCGACGAGTGCGTACGCGTGGTCGCGGCGCACGCCGAACGCTTCGGAGGCTTGAACGTGCTCGTGAACTCCGCAGGTCTCGGGATCGGCGGCAACATAGCCACGCTCGAGACGAAGAAGATCGATCTCCAGCTCGACGTCAACCTGCTCGGCACGCTCGTCGTGACGAGGGAGGCCCTCCCGCTCCTGCGCGCCTCGAGAGGCCATGTGATCACGCTCGCCTCGATCGCGGGGACGATCCCGACCCCGGGCCTCGCCGTCTACGGAGCGACGAAAGCCGCACTCATCGCCTTCACCAACTCGCTGAACCGCGAAGAAGCCGAGCACGGTGTGCGGGCAACTGCCATCTCGCCGGGCTTCGTCGCGACCCGGATGACCGAATGGACGGGAATCCCGGTCGAGGAGCAGATACAGCCGGAGGACATCGTCGAGCTCGTCCGCACGGTGCTCCATCTCAGCCCCAACGCGCGCGTGCCCAACATCGTCGTGGAGCGCCTCGGCGACGAAGTCTGAGCCAAGCCGACGTCAGCCGTGCAGCTTGTCGCGGACGGCCTGCTCGAGCTCGCTCACCGAGACGACTCCTTCGTAGCGATCCACGATCGTGCCCCGGCGATCGACCAGGTACGTCCACGGCTCGGTCTCGAGCCCCCACTCCTGCAGCCAGCGGTTGTATCCCTTCGCAGGGTCGTTGCCTTCGAAGACCTCGACGTGGATGAACCTGACCTTCCCCCCTTCGAACCGGCGCGCCACCTCCTCGACGACGTCGACCACGGGGCCACAGGTACGGCTTGAGCAGAACTTCGGTGTCGAGAACGTCACGACGAAGGGCACGCCGGCGGCGAGCGAGTCCGCGATCGAGTGCTCGAGCAACGACTCGTCGGGTGGTGTCCGCGTGGTGAGCTTCGAGAAGTCGCGGCCCGTGGAGGCGATCGTCGGAGTCCTCGACGCCACCGCGGCATCGCCAATGTCGAGCGCGGAGTCCGTCTTCACCACGACGACGTTCCCGAGCGCCTGGACCCTGGTCGCGCCGCCCTCGGGCTCGGCGAGAAGCCAGTACTTCCCCGGATGAGGAAGCTCGAGCCGGGCGACGTAGATGTGGCTCGCGTCGGCCACATCTCCTCCCGGCACCCCGATGCGCTCGAGCTTCGCGCTCGACTCGAGGAACGGCGGCATGTCGAGACCTTCGGCGACCCAGATGCGCGCGGTCGGGAGCGTCACCACTCGGCCCTCCGCATCGACCACGAGAAAGGAGACACGGACGTCCCCCGGCTCGTGGTTCGCCGTCCCGGAGATGACTGCGACGTCGTCGCCTGGAGCACGCCAGAGCTCCTCGAGTGTTTCGCCCGTTCCCGGGTCGGCAACCGACGTCGTGTCGCCGCCCGACCCACCGCACCCGGCTAAGAGGCACGACAACAGAGTCAGTGCCATGGCGGGGCGCATACGCGCCCCGAGTCTAGCCGTGCGCCGGCTAGTTCCCGTCGGGCCAGGACGGACGGAGCCGTCCGAGCCAAGCCGCCAGGAGGACGAGGTTGATCAGCAGCAGCAGCAGTCTCGGATTCATGGCGACCTCCTTTCTCTAGAAGCGGATTTCCTGGAGCG
>JBOHBA010000113.1:0-4155 GCA_050698095.1 Gaiellaceae bacterium | reverse complement strand
CGTATGCTCGTGTCGTCCGTAGAACATCGCAGCGCTCGAGGGAGTCCTCCCACGAGGCCCCACCTTACTCCACTTTCTCCCACTTGACAACCCCTTCGCCCCACTCGGGGGCTGGAGTGCTTAGGGCAGCGGAATCCGCTCGGCGTGAACTCCGGCGCCGGCGAGCGCACCGGCGCCGCACCGAGCAGCGAAGTCGAGGGCCGGCAGCCCTTCGACCCCTGCGCCGAGCGCGAATGCGAGACCGGCCGCGAAACAGTCCCCCGCGCCGTACGAATCCACCGTCGTGGGTGGAAGTGGAGCGGCCGTGTACGGTCCGCCCGGTTGCGCCCAGCCGCCCAGCGCGCCCGACGTCGTGACGATCAGCCGCGGCTCGGGATCGAGGTCGCCGGTGCGATAGAGCTCGGCCTCGTCCTTCCCGCTCGAGGTCACGGCGTCGAGCTCGATGGAAGCCTGCCGAAGCGTCGCCAGCTCGCGCGCCGTTGCGACGAGGACGCGTGCGTGCCGCGCGAGCTTGAGTGCGTCGGCGTCTCCCGCGCAGAAGTAGACGGCGTCGCAGCGCGCAAGCTCGTGCCACGGGAGCGAGTCGTCGTGCCCGCGCGGATGAAGCTTGCGCCCGATCGTCGTGATCGTGCGCTCCCCCGTCTCGTCGACGAACACGACCCCGCTCCGCTGCGTCCCGGCCGCTGACGTCGCGTGCACCTCGATCCCACGGGCCTCGATCTCGAGGCGGGCGCGCTCGCCCCGCTCGTCGTCGCCGAGAGCCGTGAAGAGCTGAACGTGGTCGGCCAGCTGGGAAAGCTGGACGGCCGCGACGACTCCGCCGCCAGCCGCCTGCTCCCATGACTCCTCGGCGTGCACGATCTCACCCCGAGCCGGCACACGCTCCACCGGAATGAACTCCAGCCACTCCACGTGTCCCACGACAGCCGCCCTCATACGGGCATGCTCACAAATGCGCGGCCATGCGCGTTGGAGACGATGATGCACGCCGTGGCGATACCGCCCTTCGAGCGCTTCTACGAGCAGCACCGCGTCGAAGTGCTGCGCCTGCTTCGTCGGCGGCTGGGCGCCGATCGCGCCGATGACGCATTTCAGGAGACGTTCCTGCGCGCGCTCAAGGCCTATCGACGCCTCGAGCACGGCGAGCATCTCCGAGCCTGGGTGCTCACCATCGCGCAGAACGTCGCCCTCGACGCGCTTCGCCGCGCGAAGCCGACGGCAGAGCTCGTCGAAGCGGGCGTCGACGACCCCCGCCCGGCCTACGAAGACCTTGCCGAGCTGACCAACGGCCTGCCGCGCACAGAGCGAGCCGCGGTCGTGCTCCGCTACGGCTACGACCTGTCCTACGACCAGATCGCCTCGGCGCTCGGGTCGACTCCCGATGCCGCCCGCCAGGCCACATCCACCGGTGTCCGTCGCATACGAAGGAGCGCCTCCTCATGACGATCTCACCCGACCTCGATCGCCGCTTCCGCGAAGCCGCTGTCGCCCTCGACCTGGTCGACATGGGCTTCGACGTCCTCGATTCTCCGATCGGCTCGCTGTTCGTCGCCGCGTCAACGCGTGGGCTCGCGGCGATCTCGTTCGATTCCGATCCGGAGGATCAGCTCGAGCGGATGGCGAGGATCGCGGGACCCGCAGTCCTCCGGTCGCCGAAGTCCGTGGATCTCGCGCGCCGCGAGCTGGACGAGTACTTCGCCGGGCGCCGCCGCGTCTTCGACCTCACCTTGGATCTCAGAGCGCTTCCTCCCTTCACGGTGTCGGTCCTGCACGAGCTCGCACGCGTGCCCTACGGCGAGACGACGACGTACGGCGCGCTCGCAGCCGCGGTAGGCCGCCCGCGAGCCGCTCGCGCCGTCGGAACCGTGATGAACCGCAACCGGATTCCGATCGTTCTCCCGTGTCACCGCGTGGTGGGCGCGACGGGCGATCTCGTCGGCTACGCGGGCGGGCTCGACAAGAAGATCACGCTGCTCGAGCTCGAAGGCGCGAGATAGTCAGCGAGGGTGGCATCGTCTACTCGAGCAGCCGATAACCGACTCCCCACACGTTGACGATGTAGCGGTCGTCGTCTGCGACACGGAGCTTCTTCCGCAGGCGCGAGGCGTGCGACTCCAGGGTGCGCGTGCGCCCGAGCGTGCGGAACCCCCACACATCGCGCAACAGCTCCTCCTTCGTGAAGACGCGGTACGGCTCGACAGCCAGCCTGATCAGCAATTCGAACTCCTTCGCCGAGAGGATGACCATCGTGTCGCGCACGGAGACGCGCCTCGTTCGCTTGTCGACGATCATGTCGCCCGCAACGAGCACATCGGCCGCTCCGACTGAGGTTCTGCGGAGCAGCGCGCGGATGCGCGCGAGCAGCTCGTCGTACGCAAACGGGCGCCCCACGACATCGTCGGCGCCGCGATCGAGAGCACGCACGCGCTCGAGCGGATCCGAGGACGGAGCGAGCACGATGACGGGCACGTTTCGATCCCACGTGCGCCCCGGCTCACCTCGCCGCAGCCGAAGGCAGAGATCGAGCTCGGCGAGCAGGACGACGTCGGGGCGCGCACTCTCGGCGAGCTCGAGCGCCTCGCTGCGCCGCGCGGCGCCGAGGACGTCGAAGCCATCGTCGCGCAACTGCCGCCCCAGGTACTCGCGTGTCTCGGACTCGGGCTCGGCGACGAGGACTGCGCTCGGCATGACGACGACGCTAGCCGCGGCTCAGGAGATGCGCCAGATGTCCTTTCGGGCGAAAGCGTGAAAAGCGTTCCTCAGCCGTCCAGATGGAGCATGGCCGCGCGAGCGAGCGCCGTGCGCCGGTTTGCCTTACAGCCTTCCGTGTCGCATGACGCCCCACACGAGCCAGAGCCCGAAGGCGCCCGAGATGACGAATCCGATGACCGAGAGGAGATGGAGCCCCATGACGTGCGGGCCGCCGTCGGCGAAGACACCGATGATCGCCGACCCGATCAGCCCGCCCGCAACGACGAGCGCGACGGCCATCCTGTTCGACGCCTTGTCGATGTGATCGTCGAGCTCGTCGATGCCGGGATTCTCGATCCGGATCTGGAAGCTCCCCTCGCGCACCCGCTCGAGGATGTCGCTTACCTGGTAGGGAAGCTCGCGCGCGATCGAGCCCAGCGCGAGCGCTTCGGCGCGGGCGCGCTGCGAAACCGCACGAGGGCGAAACCGGTCGACGAGCAGCCCACGCGCGTATGGTCTGGCCACCTCGAAGACGTTGAACTCCGGATAGACCTCCTGCCCGACCGACGCGAGCGTCGCGATCGCCTTGTCGAGCATGACGAACCGGCTCGGCAGCCGGAGGTTCAGCGAGTAGATGAGCTGGAACGCCTCGCGAATCACCTGCAACGGGTCGATGTCCGCGAGCCGTGTGCCGTAGTAGCGGTCGAAGAGCACCCTCAGCTCCACGCGGAACTCCTGCTCGCGTTCGGGCGCGTAGCGAACGCCGAGGTCGCGGAGACGTCGTGGGATCGCATCGATGTTCTCGGTCGCCGCATCGACGAACAGGCGCGTGAGCTTCGCCATGTCGTCGTCCGTGAGCTTCTCTGCCTGTCCGAAATCGACGAGCCCCAGCTCACCTGACTCGAGCACGAAGATGTTCGCCGGATGCGGGTCCGCGTGGAAGAAGCCGTGTCGGAAGACCATGGTCATCCATGCATCCGCGAGGCGGTATGCGATATCGCGACGCTCGTCGGGTCGAAGCGTCGCCAGATCGAGATCCGCGATCTTCGTTCCCTGCAGGTACTCGAGCGTAAGCACGCGCGCGGTCGAGTACTGCCGGATCACGCCGGGAACGACGACGCCTTCCGTGCGCGCGAAGTTCCGTCGGAAGGTCTCCGCGTTGCGTGCCTCGTGCCCGTAGTCGAGCTCGAGCCGGATCGAGCGCGCGAACTCGTCGACGAGCTCCTGCGGATCCATGAACTCGAGCGCCTTGACGCGCTCCTTCAGGAGCTTTGCCGCCTGGTAGAGGAGCCCGATGTCCGCCTCGATCTGCCCGGCGGCCATCGGACGCTGGACCTTGACCGCGACCTCTCGCCCGTCCGGGAGCACCGCACGATGCACCTGGCCGATCGATGCCGACGCGATCGGCGCGAAGTCGAACTCGAGAAACGCGCGATCGGTGGTGAGCCCGAGCTCTGCCTCGAG
>JBOHBA010000112.1:0-5155 GCA_050698095.1 Gaiellaceae bacterium | reverse complement strand
CTCGAGACGCAGACACTCGCCCGCGCGTGCGGGAAGTCGCACGTCCACAACCTCGAGCCCGAAGACCTTGTGGCGCTCACGATCGAGGCGGCGGCGATGGCGAAGGTTCCCCTCGCCGGCACCGACTGGGTCCCGGGCTCGAACGCGCGCTGACTGGCGAGGAACCGGGGTGCCTGATGCTCCTCAGCCCCACGGTTCGGACGAGGAGACGTGAAAGATCGTCGCCTCTGGTTCGGCGACCAGGGATTCCTCGAGGACGGCCAAGGCCCTACCGACCTCCGGCAACGACTCCTGGCGATCGAGTGCTGCCCGGTCGTCGAAGACCTCGGTGGCGATGAACGCGTTGGGATCAGCCAGATCCCGGGCGATGTCGAAGCTGACGACTCCCGCGAGCGCGCGACTGGGCGCGATGACGTCCTGAAGAGCGGCGAGAACCTGCTCAGCCTTGTCCGGCTGCGATTGCATCTTGAAGCGAACGACGATCAACGCTCTTTCTCCTTTGCTCGTCGTGGGATGTGTCTCGACGCATCCACGGTAATCGATCGCCCACCGATCCGCTCCTTGCGGGTAGGCACGCTCGAGCGCAATCGGCGCGATCTTGTTGCGGACCTCGGTCAGGCGGGGCGCCAACCGAGCTCGGCTGAGATCGCGGCGGCGCGCTCGAGGAGGAGCGGCACAGCTGCCCCGACGGCTGCGGCGTCGAACCGCTCGCTCGGGCCCTGCAGGGCGACGATCGCCTCGAGCTCGCCACGGGCGGAGCGGATCGGGGCAGCGATCGCGGTCAATCCCGGCTCGCGCTCTCCCGCCGCCTCCGCGTAGCCCCGCTCCCGAACTGTCTCGATCTCGAGTGCGAGCCGCTTCGGGTCGGTGATCGTGCGGGGTGTATACGCGCGGAACGGGCCCTCTGGCAGCTCGCGCCCTGAGAATGCGAGCATCACTTTCCCGGCAGAAGTCGCATGCGCGATCGACGGCCGCCCGAGCCGCGAGACGGGCTGAATCTGGTGCGCGCCCGGGACGAAGTCGACGGTGATCGCGTCCTCGTCGCCTGGCACCGAGAGGGTTGCCGTTTCGCCGGTGGCCTCGACAAGCGCGATGAGGTGAGGGCGTGCGACATCGCGGATGTCGAGCCGTGCGAGGACGGCGTTCGCGAGGTGGACGAGGCGGATGCCGAGGCGGTACCGGCCCGAGCTCGCCACGCGTTCCACGAGCCCGGACGACGCGAGAGTCCCCAGTTGGCGCGATACGGTGCTCGGCGTCATGCCCGTACGGCGCGCAACCTCGTTCGTGCCGAGCTCGCCCGCTTCGGCCAGGGTGTCGAGGACCGCGATCGCTCTCTCGGCGGCGCCAATTCGGCGGGTGGAGGGTTGACGAGTGCGCGACATCGGTGTAGGTTCGTTGCGGATTCTGGCACAGTGTTGCTGATAGTGCAATTCAAGCGAATGGTAATGCGCAGACATCGCGGCCGCGAAGCGGACGCCTTCAGGGGTTTTCGCGCGACCGGAATCCGCGCGTCAGCGGATTCCGGTCTTGCGCACGATTGAGCATGTCGTTCTTGCTCTCGTGCCCCTTCTGCGGCCCACGTCCGGTGGACGAGTACGCGTACTTCGGTGAGGTGACCCGGCGTCCGGCGAGCTCGCCGACGCTTCGTGAGCTGACCGACTACGTGTACTTCCGCGACAACGTCGCCGGCGTCCAATGCGAGTGGTGGCAGCATCGGACCGGGTGCGGCGAATGGTTTCTCGCAGAGCGAGACACGCGCACGAACGAGGTGCGAGCGGTCTCGTTGCCGGAACCCGCGAGGAAGGCAACGTGAGGCTCGAGCCGCAGGAGGGCGAGCGGATCGACCGCTCGAGGCCGGTCTCGTTTTCCTTCGCAGGCTCTATAGTCACTGGGTTCGAGGGCGACACGCTCGGCTCTGCGGCGTACGCGGCAGGCAAGCGCGTCTTCTCGCGCTCGTTCAAGTACCACCGGCCGCGAGGGCTCCTCTGCTGCTCGGGGCACTGCCCGAACTGCTTGATGACCGTCGACGGCGTGCCGAACGTGCGGGTGTGCGCCGAGCCGATCCGGCAGGCCGCGGTCGTCGAAGGACAGAACGTGCGTGGCTCGCTCGACTTCGATCTCATGTCCGTGACGGACAAGGTCGGCGGCCCGTTCACGCCGGTCGGCTTCTACTACCGCACATTCATTCGCCCGCGAGCGCTGTGGCCGCTCTACGAGAAGTTCCTTCGCAGCGCGGCCGGGCTCGGGAAGCTCGACGAGCACGCGGGGCACTCGCGGAGGTACGACACCGAGCACCGCAAGGCGCGGGTACTTGTGGTCGGCGGGGGCCAGGCCGGTCGCGCCGCGGCGGTTGCGGCAGCGGCCGAGGGCCCAGGTGTCGTCCTCGTCGACGAGGACGCGCGGCATCGCGACCTTCAGCTCGAGGGAGTCGACGTGTTCGCGCCCGCGCGCGCTCTCGGGATCTGGGAGGGCGGTCTCGTTCCCGTCGATGCGGGCACGATGCTCTACCGCATTCGTGCCGAGCGCATCGTCGTCGCGACGGGAGCCATCGAGCAGCCGCTCGTCTTCCCCGGCAACGATCTCGTCGGTGTGATGCTGCCGGACGGCGTTCGCCGGCTCATTCGCGACTTCTCGATCACGCCGGGCAACCGTGCAGTCGTCGTCGGCTCGGACGACGAGACGCTGGTCGTCGCGGACGAGCTCGCCGGTGTGGGCGTCGAGGTCTCGAAGGTGGTCGACCTGCGCGATGCGCGCCCGCGCGAGCTGGCTGCGCAGGGTTGGAAAGGCCGCATCCGTCGTCTGGTGCTCGACGGCGAGAGCTACAACTGCGACCTCCTCGTCGCTTCGGGCGGGCGGCAGCCCGCGTACTCGCTGCTCGCGCAGGCCGGCGCGCGCGTCGAGTTCGACGACGTGCTCGGCGTCTTCGTGCCGACGCAGTTGCCGGCCGGCGTCGAAGCCGTCGGCAGTGTCACGGGCGAGGGTCTCTCGAAGATCGCTCCCGAGCCCGCGTATGGCGGCACAGGAAAATGCTTTGTGTGCGTCTGCGAGGACGTGACGACGAAGGACATGAAACGCGCGATCGACGAGGGCTTCGACTCGATCGAGCTCGCCAAGCGTTATACGACGACGACGATGGGGCCGTGCCAGGGGAAGCTCTGCCACCTCGCGAGCATTCGTCTGTACGCGAAGGAGAACAGGATGTACGAGTCGGCGATCGGGACGACCACGGCGCGTCCACCGTGGGCTCCCGTAGAGCTCGGGCTCCTCGCTGGCCGCGAGCTCACTCCGACGCGACGCACCTCTATGCACTGGAGACACGAGGAGGCGGGCGCGACGATCCAGTGGGCCGGCCCTTGGAAGCGCCCGTATGCGTACGGCGACACGCCGGAAGACGAGGTGCGTGCCGTCCACGAGTCGCTCGGTGTGATCGACGTCGCGACGCTCGGCAAGCTCTTCGTCGAGGGACCGGAAGCGGTCGCGCTGCTCGAGCGGCTCTATCCGAACCGCTTCGGCGACATGAAGCCTGGCCGCATCCGTTACGGCGTACTGACCTCGGACGGCGGCCGGATCATGGACGACGGCACAATCGCGAGGCTCGCCGACGACCTCTACTACGTCACGACCACTTCGACGGGCGCCGATGCCGTGACGGCGTGGTTCGAGTGGTGGAACGCGGTCTGGGGGTATGAGGCCGAGATCGTCAACGTCACCGGCGCGATCGCGGCCGTGAACCTCGCGGGGCCGCAGTCGCGCGACGCGCTACAGCGTCTGACTGAGGCTGATGTCTCTGCCGAGGCCTTCAAGTACCTCGACGCGAAGGAGATCGAGGTCGCCGGCATTCCCACTCTCGCGCTCAGGATCGGCTTCGTCGGAGAGCTCGGCTACGAGCTCCACTTCCCGAGCCCGGCGGGCGAGTTCCTCTGGGACCGCCTCGTCGCGGAGGGCGCGCGCCCGTTCGGCCTCGAGCCGCAGCGCGTGCTCCGGCTCGAGAAAGGCCACGTCATCGTCGGGCAGGACACCGACTCGGAGTCGAATCTCTACTCCTCCGGGATGTCGTGGCTGCCGAAGCTCGACAAGGACGACTTCGTCGGCATATATGCGCTCGAGCACTTCGCGCAGCGGGAGGAGAAGGAGCGGCTCGTCGGGTTCACGATGGAGGAGGACGTGCTCCCCGCCGAGGGCGCCCAGATCGTCATCCAGGGGCTGCCCGCTGGTCGTGTGACGAGCGCGCGGCGGAGCGAGGCGGTGGGCAAGGTTGTCGGGCTCGCCTGGGTTCCGACCGATCGCGCGGAGAGCGGCACCCGCGTCGAGATCCGAGTCGACCGTCTGATGCGGGGCGCACGGGTCACGCACGGCGCTTTTTTCGATCCCTCCGGGGAGCGGATGCGGTCGTGAGCCGTTCGTTTCTGTCCCCTTCGCGCTGCGCCGAGGGGACGACGACGTCGCCGCTTCGCCGTGCATTAGACACGGTGTCTGACACCTTTGAGCGCAAAGAGCGAGCTTCCAGCGCTGAAAACGACAGTCGGCGTCTAGTTCGCGATGTATCGCTCGAGGGCATCGTCGAGGTTCGCGGGGGCCTCGACGCCGTGGCTCCACGCCCGGGCGAGGAGTTCGTCCACCTTTCTCCGCGGCGCGGGTATCTCTTCACCGACGACGATCCCGCCGACGTGGCCGAGCGTCTTCGCGCGGACGGGGTTCTTGCGTACGACGCGACGGGCGCCCTTGCGGGGATGGAGATCGCGAGCGAGCAGGTCATGCGGCGGCTGACCGACCTCGACCTCGACGCGGTTCCCACAGCAGGGCCGTTCGCGCATGTGACGGCAATCTTCAGGCGCGGGGCTAACGGCTCCTACCTCGTGTACGTCCAGCAGGAGCTCGGCCATTACGTGGCCGACGCGGTGGTCGACGCGCTCGCCGGTCTCGAGGGGCGGAGCGCGTGAAGGAGATCTTCTTCCCGAAGCGGATGTGGCGGACGCGGCCCGAGCTCAAGCGCAGCTACGAGGTCGTCATCGTCGGCGGCGGCTCGCATGGTCTCGCGACCGCGTACTACCTCGCGAAGCGGCACGGAATCCGCGACGTCGCAATCCTCGAGAAGTCGTACATCGGCTCCGGGGCGTCTGGGCGCAACACGACGATCATCCGCTCGAACTACCGC
>JBOHBA010000111.1:0-5927 GCA_050698095.1 Gaiellaceae bacterium | reverse complement strand
GTCACGCGCTGGATCGTCACCGGCTTGAGGAAGGCCTCGAGGCCGAGCCCGCCCACCGCGCGCGCCCAGCCACCCGTCGGCAACACGTGGTTCCCGCCTGTCGCGTAGTCGCCGGCGGCGACCGTGGACCATGGGCCGACGAACACCGCGCCCGCGTTTCGCACGTGCGCTGCCAGGCTCTCCGCGTCCTCCCCGAGAAGGACGAGATGCTCCGGCGCGATGGCCTCGACTTCCAGAAGCGCGGCGCCCAGGTCGCCGTTGACCTCTACCAGCCGACATACCGTGTCCGGGCCGTGCTCCGCCTGCGCAGCGAGCTCGAGCTCGGCGATGCGTGGATCGGCGTCGTCGTCAGCGAGGACCACGATCTCGGACGGCCCGGCCGGGAGATCGATCGCGACGTCTCGGGACACGAGCAACTTGGCTTCGTTCACGTACGTGTTGCCCGGGCCGCAGATCTTGTCCACGCGGGAGATCGCGTCCGTCCCGTAGGCGAGCGCGGCAATCGCGTGCGGCCCCCCGAGCGCCCAGACGTCGTGGATATCGAGGAGCTTCGCCGCCGCCGCGACGCGGCCGGCGCCGTCGGGCGGGGTGACGACGACGATCCGCTCGACTCCGGCGACCTGCGCCGGCACCGCGCACATGACGAGAGTCGAGACGAGGCCGCGCGGCACGTAGATTCCCACGGACTCGAGCGGCACCCAGCGGCGTTCGAGCTCGACGCCCGGCCGCACCTCGAGCGAGATGTCCGCCGGGCGCTGGAGCGCGTGCCAGCGCCGGACCGCGGCGGCTAGGGCGAGTACGGCCTCGGCGGGAACATCCGCCCTCGGTTCTGCGCGAGCCGGCTCGACACCGTCCAGCCGAAGCGCCCACTCGCGGACGGCGAGGTCGCCTCTGGCCCGCACGTCCGCGACGATGCCGGCGACATCCTTCACGCGAGCATCCGCTCGATCGGCACGAGCAGGATCGAGGATCCGCCGGCCGCCTCGAGCTGCGGCAGCAGGCGCCAGACGTCCGCGGCGGGCACGAGCGCGTGAATCGCGACCATGCCGGGCACGGACAGCGGCAGGACGCTCGGCGCGCCCGAGCCGGGAACCAGCTTCACGATGGCCTGGAGCGCGCTCTCGGGAGCGTTCAGCATGAGGTAGCGGGTCTCGCGCGCTTCGACGACGCTGCGGAGCACCGTCGCGAGCTCTCTCGCGCGGTCGTCGCCGTCCGGCCTGCCGACGAGGACGGCCTCGGAGGAGAAGAGCGACGCCACCGACCGCAGGCCGTTCGTTCGCAGCGTGCTGCCGCTCGAGACGAGGTCCACGATCGCGTCGGCGAGCCCGAGGCGCGGCGCCACCTCGACCGAGCCGGTGATCGATACGAGGTCGACGTTCACTCCGCGCTCCTGCAGGAGCTCGCTCGCGAGCCTCGGGTAGACGGTCGCGACGCGCAATCCGTCGAGATCCTCGAGAGAGCGTGCCGCGGATTCCGCGGGAACAGCGGCCTCGAGCGTGCACGCGCCGAATCCGAGCCGGAGCAGCTCCTCGACGTCCGCGCCGCTCTCGCGGACGAGATCTGCGCCCGTGACGCCGCACTCGACGACGCCGTCCTGTACGTACTCGGGCACATCGGCGGCCCGGACGAGGAGGACGTCCACGGGAGCGTTTCGGCAGGGGAAAGCGAGCGCGCGCTCGCCCGGCTGCTCGGGCCCGAGCCCGGCCTCGGCAAGCAGCGAGACGGCGGGCTCGCGGAGGCGTCCCTTGGCCGGGATCGCGATGCTCAGGCGGGTCGGCTGCTCGTCTGCTTGCGCCGATCGAGCACCACCCGGTACCCGTCCGCGCCGCGTCTCAGCCACTGCGCGACCCGCGTCACGGTCGTCGTCGAGGCGCCCGTTCGCGCCGCGACCTCGAGATACGGAAGCCCCTCGTCCAGCAGGCGCGCCGCCTGCCAGCGATGCGTCATCGCCCCGATCTCCGCGAGCGTCAACAAATCGCGGAAGAACCGTTCCGCCTCGTCGAGCGTCCGAAGGCTGAGAATCGCCTCGAACAGGTCGCTGGTCTCGCTCGTCCGCCATTCGTGTGGAAGCCCTTCGCTCATGGTTGGATGCTTGACACCGGTTTAGCCCGGCATAGTAGCATGTTAGCGTGCTAACACGCAACGGATTCCAGGTCATCCCCGCGCTCGACGTCCTCGGTGACGAGGCCGTGCGCCTCGAGCGAGGCGACTTCGCGCGGGTCACGCATAGAGCGGCGAATCCACTCGCCTTGGCCGAACGGGTCACGGCTGCCGGAGCGAAGCTCGTTCACGTCGTCGACCTGAGCGCCGCGCGCAACGGCGCGGCGCGTCCGGAGCTCATTCGCCGGATCGTCGGCGCGTGCGGCTCGACGCTCGTGCAGGCGGGGGGTGGGGTCCGCTCGCTCGAGGACGCCGATCGGCTCCTCGCTGCCGGCGCCCACCGGGTTGTCATCGGGACCGCGGCGTTCGCCGGCGAGGCCGCGCTCGAGAGCTTCGCGGAGGAGCTGGGAGAGCGACTCGTCGTGGCGATCGACGTCCGTGACGGGCTCGTTGCCGTCGACGGATGGGAGCGGACGTCGCAGCTCTTGACGGAGGATGCCGTTCTCCGGTGCCGGGAGGCGGGTGTCCGGCGGATCCTGTGCACGGCCATCGAGCGCGACGGGACGCTCGCCGGCCCGAATATCGAGCTCCTCGGGCGCGTGTGCGAGCTCTCCGGGCTTCCCGTGCTCGCCGCGGGAGGCATCCGCACGCTCGACGATCTCGCCGCTGTCGAGACTGTCGGCTGTGAGGGCGCGATCGTCGGGCGCGCTCTTTTCGACGGAACGCTGGCTCTGTCGGTCTTCGCGGGCGAGCGGTTGGCGGGGACCGGCTGAGAGCGCTGCCCTCGGACGCGGGGTGACGCGGTCTACACTCGTTGTCCGATGGCGATCACCGAGTCGACGTGGACACCTTCGTCGTGGCGCGAGCTTCCGGCCCGGCAGCAGCCCGACTGGCCTGACGCCGCCGTGCTCGCGTCCGCGCGCGAGCGACTAGCCGGGTTGCCGCCGCTGGTGTTTGCGGGCGAGGCGCGAGCGCTCCTCGCTGGACTCGGCGAGGTCTGCGAAGGCCGCGCGTTCCTGCTTCAGGCCGGCGACTGCGTCGAGTCCTTTCGAGACGTCTCTGCGCCGGCGATTCGCGAGAAGCTGAAGGTGCTGCTCCAGATGTCGGCCGTGCTGACCTACGGCGCGACGCTTCCCGTGGTCAGGGTCGGACGCATCGCCGGCCAGTTCGCGAAGCCGCGCAGCGAGCCGACCGAGACCGTGGGTGGCGTCGTGGTCCCCTCGTTTCGCGGGCACGTCGTCCACTCGGACGAGCCGACGCCCGAGGCGCGTATCCCCGATCCCGAGCGGATGATCCAGGGCTACTACCAGGCTGCATCGACGCTGAACCTGTTGCGGGCGTTCACGAAGGGCGGCTTTGCCGACCTGACCCATGTGCACACGTGGAATCGCGAGTTCGTCGCGAGCTCCCCTGCCGGACAGCAGTACGAGGCGCTCGCGGGTGAGATCGAACGCGCGCTGCGCTTCATGCAGGCGATCGGGATCGACCTCGCGAGCGAGCGGACGCTGCACGAGGTGGACGTGTGGACGAGCCACGAGGGGCTGCTGCTCGAGTACGAGGAGGCGCTGACGCGCCGGGACTCGCTTACCGGTCAGCCGTACGACTGCTCGGCGCACCTGTTGTGGATCGGAGACCGCACGCGCAATCTCGACGGCGCGCATGTCGAGTTCTTCTCGGGCGTGAACAATCCGATCGCGGTGAAGCTCGGCCCGAGCGCAACTCCGGAGGAGACCGTCGGTCTGGCGGAGAGGCTCAACCCGGATCGCATCCCGGGCCGGCTCACGTTCATCACGCGCATGGGGGCGAAGCACGCGGGTGATGCGCTGCCGCCGCTCCTTCGAGCCGTGCGCGAGGCAGGCGCGCCGGTCGTGTGGGTGTGCGATCCGATGCACGGCAACCTCGTGCGCACGCCCTCGGGCACCAAGACGCGCCACTTCGACGCGATCATGGAGGAGCTCCACGTGTTCTTCGCCGTTCACCGCGAGGAGGGCTCGTGGCCTGGAGGAGTCCACCTCGAGTTCACGGGCGAGGACGTCACGGAGTGTCTCGGCGGCTCCGAGGCGGTGCTCGAGGAGCAGCTCGACCACCGCTACGAGACGCTCTGCGATCCGCGCTTGAACGGGCGCCAGTCGCTCGATCTCGCGTTTCGCGTCGCCGAGCTCATGCGAGCGGTCTGACGATCGGCTCCGAAGTGCGGCTGGCCGTCGTCGGGACCGGGCTGATCGGGGCATCCGCGGGTCTCGCCGCGCGACGCTCGGAGGGGGTCACGGTCCTGGGTTGGGACGAGGACCCCGCGACGCTCGAGGTCGCCGCGGAGCGCGGCGCGGTCGATCCGGCGAGCTCGCTGGAGGAAGCGCTCGCCGACGCGGACGTCGCGCTCGTAGCGGTCCCGGTCACGGTCCTTCCGAGCGTCGTGGGCGCGGTCCTCGAGCTCGCTCCTGCATCGTGCGCCGTCACCGACGTCGGCTCGACGAAGGGCGTCGTCTGCGCCGCGGTCGGAGAGGACCGGCGCTTCGTCGGAGGCCACCCGATCTGCGGCGCCGAGACGCGCGGTCCCGGCCGGGCGAGTCCGGACCTGTTCGAGGGCGCGACGTGGTTCTTGACGCCGCTCGCGACCACGGAGCCGGATAGGTACCGCGCCGTGCACTCGTTCGTCGCTTCGCTGGGCGCGCGGCCCTCTGCGATCGATCCCGATGCGCACGATCGGCTCGTCGCCGTGACGAGCCACCTCCCGCACGCGCTCGCCAACGTCCTGCTCAACCAGGCGGGGGCGTCGCGCATGGAGGGGAACGAGCCGCTCGCGGCTGCCGGCGGCTCGCTGCGCGACATGACGAGGATCGCCGGCGCGAACCCGCGCATCTGGGTGGACATCTTCCTCGAGAACCGCGAGGCTCTCGCGGGCGCGCTCGCCGAGCACCGGCGCCGCGTGGAGCAGCTCGAGGCGGCGCTTGCCGGCGGCGACGCGGGCTATCTCGCTCGCTGGATCGGCGAGGCGAGCGGCAACCGGCGCCGGATGCTCGAGACGGCCTATGAGGACGCGGGCGCGCTCCATCGCATGCGGGTGCACGTTCCGGACCGGCCAGGGGTGCTCGCCGGGATCTTCCAGGCTCTCGGCGCCGCGCGGATCAACGTCGAGGACTTCGAGATGGAGCACCTCTCGCCGGACAGGGGTGGGACGCTGACGATCCTCGTCGGCGGCGAGAGCGATGCGATGAGTGCCGCACGACTCCTCGAGGAGCAGGGCTACGGCGTCGTCGTCGCTCCCGTGCTGGACGAATGAGCCTGTTCATCCACTCGTCACTTGACACGCGTGGGTGCGAGTCCTCACACTGTGACTTCCGATGCCCGGCCGGATACCCGTATCGACATCCGTAGCCACGGCCGTGGACGTACCCGTCTGCGGCTCGGGCATCGAGCTCATCCTGATTCTCCCCCTCTAGGGGGAGATTTCGCTCACGCGCAGCGCTCGGCGCACACGTCCACCGAACCAGCACCAGAGGTGCGTCCTCGGGTGACCCGACAGGAGGAGCAGAAAAGTGGCACGACGCAGGATCACGATCTTCGACACGACGCTATGACGAACCCGACGCGGTACACCGTCGCCTGCCTCTCGGGCCACGGGGTCGGGGCCGAGGTGATGGCCGAGGCGAGCCGCGCGTTCGCTCACGTCTCTCGGCTGCACGGGTTCCGCATCGACGAGGTTCACCGGCCGTTCGGCGCCGAGGCGTTCGCGCAGTCCGGTCGCTCGCTGCCGACGGAAACGAGACGCGCGACGCTCGACGCCCAGGCCATCCTCGTCGGCGCTGCCAACGAGCCAGCCCTCGCCG
>JBOHBA010000110.1:0-2669 GCA_050698095.1 Gaiellaceae bacterium | reverse complement strand
GTCGGAGCCCGAGAGCAGGAGCTCGGCCGCGACGTCGCCGAAGGACGCGCGAACCGTCCGCGCAGCCGGGTTGAGCCGGTCCAGTTCCTCCTCGAGCGCCTTCAGCCCTTCCGGCTCGGCGATGTCCGACTTGGTGACGACGAGCGTGTCGGCTGCCGCGACCTGCTGAACGGCGTCGGGACCGCGGAGCCCGTGCACGCCGTCAACGGTCGCCACGATCGCGTCGAGCGAGTAGTGGTGAGGCAGGAGCGGGTCTGCGAGGAGCGTCTGCACGATCGGCGCCGGCCGCGCGACTCCGGTCGTTTCGGTGACCACTCGCCGAAAGGATGGGATGTCTCTGGCGTCGCGACGGTCGAGCAGGTCGCGGAGCTCGTCCGCGAGGTCGCCGCGCAGGACGCAGCAGACGCACCCGCTCGAGAGAACGACGGTGCGCTCGTCGACGCGTCGTAGCAGGTGGTGGTCGATGCCGAGCTCCCCGAGCTCGTTCACGATCACCGCCGTCTCGCCGAGCTCCGGCCGTTCGAGCAGCCGCGACAGCAGCGTCGTCTTCCCGCTCCCGAGGAACCCCGTGACGAGGATGACGGGAGTACGACCGTCAGCTGGCATACGCCATCGGCACTGGGGGGACCTCAGGCGGCGAGGACAGAGCGTTCGAGACGATCGATCCTGTCGAAGTCGCTGTCGAACGTGACCAGGTGTGCGCCCGCGTCGATTGCGGCGGCGGCGATCCAGATGTCGTTGACCGGGATTGGCGTACCAGCCTCATGCAACTCGGCGAACACTGACCCGTACACCCGTGCGACATCGGTGGTGACTGGGAGCGCCTCGACGAAGTCTTCGGCGAGAAACGCTTCGAGAACCAGGCGATTGTCAGCCGATCGTGTTCCAGACCGGAATGCAGCCTCGAGCTCTCCGAGCACGATCGTCGGCATATACACGAGATCTGCGGAGGCGATGCGGGCCACGACTTCGTGGTGGTTGCCGCGGGACTGGGAGTACGCGGATGTGTCGAGGACGATCCGCGACTACTGCCACTGCTCGTGGTCGATCGTGCGATGTGTCCGCAGTACGGCAGTAAATTCACTGACGTCTTCGGCGCTCCACGTTGTGTAGCGCGCCAGCTGCTCGCGTCTTGCGTTGATGCCCGTGGCTCGCTCGAGCAGGTCGAGAACCGTCGCGTTGAGACTCTGGCTCCGCGCTTGCGCCAGCTCCGCGAGCCGTCGTGAGAGCTCCGGCGGAACATTGCGAACGGTGATCTGTCGCGCCATGACATCATGACCGTAGCTTCATGACACGGAGATGTGAAGTTGCTCCTCGCAAGGTGCGCGGGTTATCGGAGCACACTCACGAGCTCCGGATCGAGCGGGTCGAGTGGAGCTCCGGTGAGGCGCTCCGCCTCGACCCAGAGCGCTCCGAGGTCGGAGACGACCGCCGCGCCACCCTTTCGATCGCGGAGCACGTACGCGCCTGCGGCCCACGCGTGGACGGAGAGCCCGTAGTGTCCGAGGACGCGATTGAGCGCCGATGCGCGGAACACCCTCGCCCGCGCTCCACCCTCCTCGGCCCAGTGCTCCTTCGACATCACGCCGCACAACGAGCACATAGAGTCGCGTTGTAGCAGCCCGTCGGGCTCGAACACGAGGAACGGAGGCACGATGGCCAAGGAGATCTTTGTCGCTTACGGCGTCGACGTCGACGCCGTCGCAGGCTGGCTCGGGTCCTACGGGGGCGAGAACTCGCCCGACGACATCTCGCGAGGCCTCTTCGCAGGTGAGGTCGGGACGCCTCGGCTCCTGAAGCTCTTCGAGCGGCACGGGCTGACGACGACGTGGTTCATTCCCGGCCACTCCATCGAGACGTTCCCCGCCGAGACGCAGATGGTCGTCGACGCGGGTCACGAGATCGGGATCCACGGCTACACCCATGAGAATCCGATCGCGATGACGCGCGAGCAGGAGACCGCCGTGCTCGACAAGTGCATCGGCCTCGTCGAGAAGGTGTCGGGCAAGCGGCCGACCGGCTATGTCGCGCCGTGGTGGGAGTTCTCGAACGTCACGAACGAGCTCCTGCTCGAGCGCGGCATCAAGTACGACCACTCGCTCATGCACCACGACTTCCAGCCCTACTACGTCCGCGTCGGAGACTCGTGGACGAAGATCGACTACTCGAGGAAGGCCGAGGAGTGGATGGTGCCCTTGAAGCGCGGCGAGGAGACCGACCTCATCGAGATCGCGGCGAGCTGGTACCTCGACGACCTACCGCCGATGATGTTCATCAAGACTGCGCCGAACAGCCACGGGTTCGTGAACCCGCGCGACATCCAGCAGCTCTGGATGGACCAGTTCGACTGGGTCTACCGCGAGTACGACTACGCGGTGTTCACGATGACGATTCATCCCGACGTGAGCGGCCGCCCGGCCGTGCTCGCGATGCACGAGCGGATCATCGAGCACATCAACTCGCACGACGGCGTGCGCTGGGCGACGTTCGACGAGATCGCCGACGACTTCGCCAGGAGGTCGCCGCGAACCTGATCAGGCGCTAGCGGAAGTCCGCGAGGGTCAGCCTCGTGGTGTAGATCTCCTCGGCGAGCGTGGGGAGATCGCGCGTATCCGTCCAGACGGGGTGCGCGACGCCGTTTGCAACGGCGAGCCCCTCGTAGTCGCCAT
>JBOHBA010000109.1:0-6251 GCA_050698095.1 Gaiellaceae bacterium | reverse complement strand
GCGCGGAGCCCACCGCGGCGAGGAACCTCCTCAGGAACGTCTCGGGATCGTCCGTCTGGGCCGTCGCGTACACCTCGACCCCACGTGCGGCAAACGACGCGACCGCCGGGTTGTCGAGAGCGACACGGGTCGCGGGTGGCTCGATCACCGTGAGTGACCGCACGAGGTCCGGGCGCAGAGCGGCGGCGAGAAGCGAGATCACGCCGCCATAGGAGTGTCCGACGAGGTGGTCTCCGGGCCGGAGCAGCCCCGCGACGAGATCCGCATCGCTCTCGAAGTCGACGCGGTCCACCAGCGGATTGGGGGGAAAGCCCGGTCGATCGACGATCAGGAGCTCGTATCGCTCACCTAGCGGAACCTGTTCGCCCCAGGTCGATCGGCCGCCGACGACGCTTCCGTGGACGAGCACGAGCCGCTGCATCGCGCCATCATACGAGGTGTGACGAAGTTTGGCGCTTTTCGGCTCCAAGAGACGGAAATGACTGTCACAAGGTCGTTGATATGCTCCGGCCGGGATGACGCCGGACGCGGCCTCCTCACCTCACTCGCTCGCCACTGCCTCGGGGTTGCTGCTGGGCGCGCTCGCGGCGGCGATGGTCGTCGGGACACTAGTCGGCTGGAGCGTCGGCGCAGCCGACATCGGCCTGCTCATCGGCGCGGTCCTCGGAATCCCGCTCGGCGTGCTCGTCGTCTATCAGGTCTACGGGAGAGCCCGCTCGTGAGCGCCGGCATCTTCTCGACTCCACGTCCGCTCCCGAGCCGGATCGGGCCTGCGATCGCTGGCGGCACGATCGTGGCCCTCGCGCTCCCGATCTTCGCGATCGCGGGCTGGCCGCTCGAGGGCTGGGCCCTCGCGGCCGTCCTCTGGGTCGCATCCGAGATCTTCGCCGCGGTACTGACGCGCCTCCCGTCTAGCGCCGATAACCTCGCCGCGGCGGGAATGCGGGGAATCGGAACAAGCTCACGCGCGCTCCTCGTGGGCGTCGTGCTCGTCATCGTCACGGTGTCCGACGAAGCCGTCGGCCTTGCCGCAGCGCTCCTCTACGCGATCGCGTTCACGGTAGAGCTCGGGGTCGGCCTCATGACCTACTTCGGCGGGGAGGCGAAGGCGTGAAGCGCCTCCTCTCAGCCCTGCTGCTCACGGCACTGGTGCTGCCGGCGACCGCCGTCGCGGCGGAGCCCGCCGCCAAGGAGGACAAGGGCGCGTTCATCTCCGAGGAGTGGGAGCTGCACGAGTGGATCCCCATCCACCTCGGCCCTCTCGACCTGTCGATCAACAAGGCGGTCGCGTATCTCCTGCTCGGAGCGCTGTGCTCGTGTCTGATCGGAATCGTCCTGATGCGCGTCAAGCTCGGTCGCGGGCCGAACCGACGGCAGGCGCTCGGCGAGACGATCTACGAAGTCGCGCAGGTTCAGGTTGCGGAGCAGGGCCTCCCGACCAAGGCGATCGGTCGCTGGTTCCCCTATGTCGCGACACTGATGGTCTTCATCTGGACCGTGAACATGCTGGGCTTCGTTCCGCTGCCCCTCTCGGACGAGAAGGTCACGATCGCCGGTGTCGAGCTACCGACGCTCGCGATCTTCGCCGCCACGTCGACGCTCTCGGTGACGCTCGCGCTGGCGCTCATGACATTCGTCTTCACCCACGTCGAGGGGATTCGCGCGAACGGCGCATGGAGGTACTTCAAGAGCTGGATTCCCGAGGTCCCGAAGGTAATGCTTCCGTTGATCATCCCGCTCGAGATCCTCGGCCAGTTCATGCGCCTGATCAGCCTTTCCGTACGTCTCTACGCCAACATGCTCGCCGGCCACATGCTGATCCTCACGTTCGTCGGGCTGATCATCGTGCTCGAGAACGTCTTCCTCGCGCTAGTCGCGGTTCCCGCCGCGGCGCTCTTCTACCTTTTCGAGGTCGTCATCGTCGTCTCGATCCAGGCCTACATCTTCGCCGCTCTTTCCGCCATCTACATCGGCTCGGCCATCGAGCCCGAGCACTAAGGAGGCTCCCCGACATGCTGTCTTCGTTCTTCTTCCTCGCGGCCGCCGAAGACGGCGCCGACGCCGGCAAGGCGATCGCCCTGGCGCTCGGCATCGGCCTCGGCTCGCTCGGCGCCGGTATCGGCATCGGCAACATCTTCGGCTCGATGATCCAGGCCGTCGCCCGGCAGCCCGAGCTCCGCGGCGAGCTGACCGGCATCCAGTGGCTCGGCTTCGCGCTGACCGAGGCGGTCGTGTTCTACGGCCTCATCGGCGGGCTCCTCGCCTACGTCCTGGTCTAGAGCGTGACGCGATACCTCGCATCCGGCCTGATCGAGGTCGTTCCCGGCCTCATGATCTGGACGCTCGTCGCGTTCGGGATCACGTTCTTCGTCCTCCGGAAGTTCGCCTTCGGGCCGATCCAGAAGACGATCGACGAGCGCCGTGACCGGATTCGCGCCGCAGTTGACGAGGCCGACAAGTCGCGGGAGGAGGCCCGGCGGCTGCTCGAGCAGCACCGCCAGCTCATCGCCGACGCGAAGGGAGACGCGGCGGACATCCTGGCCGATGCACGCAAGGTCGCCGACGCGCAGATCGCACGTGTGAAAGAGGAAGCCGAGGTCGAGCGCGAGCGACGCCTCGAGGAGACGCGCCGCCAGATCGAAGCCGAGACGAAGCGCTCGCTGGACATGATCCGCTCAGAAGTCGCCGACCTGACGCTCGAGGCGACCGCCCGGGTCACCGGCAAGGTGCTCGATACGGAGGATCAGCGGCGCCTGATCGACGAGGCGATCTCCGAGCTCGACTTCTCGGCGCTCGAGAAGGACGCCCGCTAGCCCGTGGCCGTCGCGCAGCGCCTGTACGCCCGCGCCCTCTTCGAGGCGGCGCATGAAGCCGACCGGCTGGACGCTGTCTCCGCGGATCTCGCCGCTCTCGCGGCGACCCTCGAGGAGGTCCCCGAGCTGCGCGCCTTCCTGCGCAACCCTCAGATCGAGCCGGCGGGCAAGGCCGAGGTGCTCGAGCAAGTCAGCGCAGGCGCCGACGAGCTCGTACGGAACTTCGTCCGCCTCGTTGCCGAGAAGGGCAGGGGAGGCGAGCTCGCTGCGATGAATGCCGAGCTCGAGACGCTCGTCGCCCGCTCGCAGAATCGCCTCGCCGTCGAGCTCACGACGTCGTACGAGCTGTCCGACAAAGAGGCCCGGTCGATCGTCACGAAGATCGAGAAAGCGTCTGGCCGGAAGGTCGAGGCCACCCGCATTGTCGACGCGACTCTCATCGGCGGCATCGTCCTCCAGATCGGATCCCACCGCGCGGACGGCAGCGTGCGTGGTCGCCTCGAACGACTCAGACACGAACTGGCCGCCGGGGGTCTGGCTTAAGCCAGGCCCCCGACACCACGAAGGAGCCCGCATGAAGCTACGCCCCGAAGAGATCACCGCGATCCTCAAGGACCGGATCGAGCAGTTCGACGTCGAAACCGACCTGAGCGAGGTCGGCACCGTCCTCCAGGTCGGAGACGGGATCGCCCGCATCCACGGCCTCGAGAACTGCGTATCGCTCGAGCGTCTCGAGCTGGAGCACGGCGTGGTCGGCATCGCCTTCAACCTCGAAGAGGACAACGTCGGTACGGCCCTCTTCGGCGAGTGGCAGAAGGTCAAGGAGGGTGACCTGGTTCGGCGCACGGGCGAGGTCATGAGCGTTCCGGTGGGGCCGGGGCTGCTCGGCCGCGTCGTCGACCCGCTCGGAAACCCGCTCGACGGCCTCGGCCCGATCGAGGCGACCGAGCGCCGGCCGCTCGAGTTCAAGGCGCCGGGCGTCATCAGCCGGCAGCCGGTGAAGGAGCCGCTGCAGACCGGGATCAAGTCGATCGACTCGATGACCCCGGTCGGTCGCGGCCAGCGCGAGCTCATCATCGGCGACCGCTCGACGGGGAAGACCGCAATCGCGATCGACACGATCCTCAATCAGCGCGGCGGAGACATGGTGTGCGTCTACGTCGCCGTCGGTCAGAAGGGCTCGACCGTCGCGCAGGTCGTCGAGCGGCTTCGCGACGCGGGTGCGATGGAGTACACGATCGTCGTCTCCGCGCCTGCGCAGGAGGCTGCGCCGATCAAGTGGATGGCGCCGTTCGCCGGCTGCGCGATGGGCGAGTACTTCCTCTACTCCGGGCAGCACGCGCTCTGCATCTACGACGACCTCTCCAAGCACGCCGACTCGTACCGGCAGCTCTCACTGCTGCTGCGCAGGCCGCCGGGGCGCGAGGCATTCCCGGGCGACGTCTTCTACCTGCACTCGCGTCTGCTCGAGCGCGCGTGCAAGCTCTCCGACGAGCTCGGCGGGGGGTCGCTGACCGCGCTGCCGGTGATCGAGACGCAGGCCGGCGACATCGCCGCCTACATCCCGACGAACGTCATCTCGATCACCGACGGCCAGATCTTCCTCGAGTCGAGCCTCTTTTACTCGGGCGTGCGACCCGCGATCAACGTCGGCACGTCGGTCTCGCGGGTGGGAGGAAACGCACAGACGAAGGCGATGAAGAAGGTCGCCGGCCGTTTGCGTCTGGATCTCGCGCAGTATCGCGAGCTCGAGGCATTTTCGCAGTTCGGCTCCGAGCTCGATGCCGCGACACAGAGCGCGCTCGCTCGGGGCGAGCGAATGGTGGCGACGCTGAATCAACCGCAGTACCAGCCGTGGCCCATGGAGGAGCAGGTCGTCGGCATCTACTCGGGCATCCACGGCTGGCTGGACAAGATCCCCGTGGCCCAGGTGTCGCGCTTCCACGACGAGCTGCGCGAGCACCTGCGCACCGAGGGCTCCATCCTTGAGGCGATCAGAACGACCTCGGACCTCTCGGACGACGTCGCGGCGAAGCTCCAGGCCGAGCTGGAGAAGTTCGTGCACGGCTTCAACGTCGAGGAAGAGAAAGGGCTCGCCGGCTAACGCCGGCGAGGTTAGAGGAGCGTGGAGCCTGTGCTTGCCTGTCTAGACAGTAGGCAGGGCGCGTAGCTCCATGGCTACTGTCCAGGACCTCAAACGGCGCATCAGCTCCGTTCGCAACACGCGGAAGATCACGCGCGCGATGGAGCTCGTCGCCGCAGCGAAGCTGCGACGGGCCGAGCTCCGGATCACCGCGCTGCGACCCTACGCGGAGACGATGAACGAGCTGATCGCGGGCGTGGGGAGGGCGTCGGCCTCGCTTCGGCTCCCGCTCCTCGAGCAGCGGGAGAGCGTCGAGGCGGTCGCGATCGTTCCCCTTACGGGAGACCGCGGGCTCGCGGGCGCGTTCAACGCCCAGATCGTGAGGCGCGCGTTCGCGCTCGAGCGGGGTTTGCAGGCCGACGGCAAGGGTGTTCGCTGGGTGGCCGTGGGGAAGAAGGGACGCTCGACTCTTCTCTTTCGTCGCCGCGAGCTCGCCGGCTCGTACATGGGGTTCACGGATCAGCCCTCGTACGCGGACGCGCAGGCGATCGCGCATCGCTGCGGCGAGCTGTTCACGTCGGGCGAGGTCGATCGCGTCGTGCTCGTCTACAACACGTACATCTCGGCGCTCACGCAACGCGTCACCGAGCAGGACATCCTTCCGATCTCTCACGACATCCTCGAGACGGACGAGGAGGAGCGCGCCGCCGACACGCTCCGCGGCGACTTCATCTTCGAGCCCGAGCCCGAGGAGATCATGGAGCGGCTGCTGCCGGTCTATCTCGAGACGCAGGTGTACCGGGCGCTGCTCGAGTCGACGGCATCGGAGCAAGGGGCGCGTATGACGGCGATGCGAAACGCGTCGAAGAACGCGGGCGAGCTCATCGACTCGCTAACCCTCAGCATGAACCGCGCGAGGCAGGCCGAGATCACGCAGGAGATCCTCGAGGTCGTCGGCGGCGCGGAAGCGCTTATGTAGCGGCGAGATATATCTCGGCCCTACGGGAGCAAGCCGTCGCGATATCGCGCCGGCCGCGGCGGTGGGAACCGGGCGTACGCGATTGCGTTGTCCTGCGTGTCTTCGGGCGAGCTCGCGTTGTAGCGGGCCGCGGTCTCGTCGGCGCAGTAGAAGCCCCACGGGCCGTCCTTCTGAAACTGCCGCGAGCTCACGCACAGGAGGACGCACGGACCGTCGCCGGCTCCGACGAAAGCATGCCGCGTCTCGGGCGGGCAGTGCACGAAGTCCCACTGCCGGAGGCGGCGCTCCTGCCCCTCGATGACCAGCAGCGCCTCCCCCGAGAGGACGACGAAGTTCTCCTGCTCGGTCTCCCAGTGGTACGTGTCGGTGGGCACTC
>JBOHBA010000108.1:0-3276 GCA_050698095.1 Gaiellaceae bacterium | reverse complement strand
GACCTCCTCCCTTCCGAGGAAGTGCTGCCGCATCGATCACTCCATACGGGGTGGGAGATACCTCGATTGGGGGTGACCCGCTGCGCCGCCCGCGCCGAAAAGGTGCAGGAAAGGGGAGGACCCCCTCCCCGATTTCCGGCAGACGAACCACCACTAGGAGGCAGCCGCAAATGAAAAAGCGAGTCTTCATCGCGATCCTCGCAGGGCTACTGGTCTTCGCAGGCGTGTTCGCGATGGCCGCGAGCCTCGGCGGCATCACGAGCAACGACGTCGGCGCCGACAACACGGCCGTCGCGTCGTGCGACACGGACGGCGTGACGTCGAGCTATGCGACCGGCTGGGACGCAACCGACAAGCGCTACGAGGTCACGACGGTCACGATCGGCGGCGTCAACGACGCGTGCGACGGCGACAACTTGAGCGTCAGCCTGACGGACTCGACAGGAGCCCAGATCGGCTCGGGCACTCTGGCGATCCCGACGAGCGCCGCCACCTCGCACACGGTCACGCTGGCGACAGCCGCCTCGGCGCAGGCAACAGTAGGTGTTCACGTTCTGATCAGTGCGTAGCCAACCGCGGGCGAACGGCGGGCTCCTGTGCAGGGGGCCCGTCGTTCTGCTCCCGCCGGGGAGGCGGCAGATGTGAGATCGGTGATCTTCTGGTGCGCGGCGGCTGTGGCCGCCGCTTCGGCTTCCGTGGCACTCGCCGCGGGCTTCGGCATCTCCACGACGGATGTTGGTGCCGGCGATACCCCGATCGTCGTATGCGACTCGAACGGGTTCACGGTGAGCTTCACGACCTCGCGGGGGCTCGTGACCGCGGTCACGGTAAGTGGAATCGCCGATCCCGCGTGCGAAGGAGGAAGCCTGGCGGTCACCGTGACGAACTCGGCGGGAGACAGCATCGCGATGGCGGGCCCGACCACGGTTCCAACCGACGGAGACGCAGCCGACAACTCGATGACCATGACCACGAGCGCGCAGCCCGGCGCCGCCCAGGTTGCGGGCTACCACGTCTCGATCACAGGACCGTGAGGATGCGGCTTTCCTCCTACCCGCGACGCTCCCCACCGCGTCTCGGGATCGGCGCCGGAGCGCTCGTGATCATGCTCGCGACAGGCGTCGCGCTCGCCGCTACGTTGGGCGTCTCGTCGACGAAGCTGACGACCTCGACCGGAGCGGCGAGCATCGCCGCGACGACCTGCACCCTGAGCGCCGCGGACGCGGACAGCTACGTCAACGAGGCAAGCACGGGATCGAACTTCGGCACCGCGACGATCCTGGACGTGCGCTCGTCGTCGTCCGGAGACAGGCGCGTCTTCGCGCGCTTCAGCCTCACGTCGTGCTCGATACCGGCCAACTCGCTGATCGCTACAGCGAACCTCAAGCTCTTCATGAGCACGGCTCCCAGCGCGAGCAGGACATACGACGCGCACCGTGTCAGCGCGTCCTGGACGGAGACGGGGGTCACGTGGACGAACCAGCCGGCCGTCGCAGCTTCGGCGACGTCGAGCGTCGCCACGGGCACGACCTCGAACGTGACGCTCACCTGGGCCGTGACGACGGACGTGCAGGCGTTCGTGGACGGGACCGCGAACAACGGCTGGAGGATCAAGGACCGGACCGAGAACTCCTCCACCGCCCGCTCGAGCTCGTTCCGGTCGGCCGAGTACGGAACTGCCAGCCAGCGCCCGATCCTCGAGATCACCTACTACCCGTAAACGATGGAGATAACTGCGTCAGCGACGTTCGAGCTCGAGAGCCGCCATGCAGACCGGCGGCGCTGGGTCCTTCGCGTCGGCTCGATCGCACTGACGCTGATTGTCGCCGGTGCCTGGTTCCAGTTCCTCAGGCCGAGCTCGCTCGGCGGCCCCGCCACGTACGTCATCGTGTCGGGAACGAGCATGCTGCCGACCCTCGAGTCCGGCGATCTCGTGATCGCGTTCGACCGGGAGTCCTACGCCGTCGGCGACGTCGTCGTGTACCGCGTGCCGAGCGCAGACCCGGGCGCCGGAACGCAGATCGTTCACCGGATCGTCGGGCGCTCGCAGAACGGCTCCGGCTACCTCGTTCAGGGAGACAACAGGGAGGGCCCGGACTACTGGCGCCCCGCTTCCGAAGAGGTCGTGGGCAAGATGCAGCTTCGGATCCCGCGCGCTGGAAACGCTCTCGTCCACATGCGCACGCCACTCGGAATCGCGCTCATCGCCGCGCTGACCACGCTCCTGATCGCACTCGGTGCATCGACGAAGTCGTCGAACAAGACAAGCGCTGACAGCCGCTGAGGCGAGAAGCTCGCCAGCGGTCTTTGGCCGGACGGAGACGGCTACCCGCAGGGGCTCTTTGCGGGCGAGATCCCGCTCGAGGCGCAGATCCTCGCCGTCGCCGACGCCTACGAGGCGATGACCTCCAATCGCCCGTACCGGGCGCTACTCGATCCTGTCCAGGCACAAGACGAGCTGCGGCGCGGCGTCGGCACACAGTTCGACGGGCGCGTGGTAGAGGCGTTCCTCCGTGTTCTCGGGCGCGACTCCGAGCTCGTGGCCCACGCCGTCGCCTCGACGTAGGGCGGACATCGGTCAGCGAGCTCGGCCGATCGACCCCCGTACGTGGTGAGCCGAATCTCTACTCGACGCCCCCGGCGCCGGCCGTTGCCGCTACGCGCGCTTCGAGCGCGGCGAGCACCTGGGAGACCTGCTGGTTGACAATCGGCTGGAGCACGCGCTGCCCCATCGCGCCGACCGGGCCTGCGATCTTGACGTCCGCCTCCCACGCCATCGACGTCCCTCCGCCCGCCTCGGAGAGCGTGAACGAGGTCGTCATGTCCATGAGCGCGCCCACGCCCTGGCCCTTCGCTCGCATGGACGAGAACTCGGGTGGACGCTCCTCGAGCTTCTCGAAGTTCATCGTCATCTTCAGTCCGCCGAGGCCGAGCGGGACCTTGACCTTGGCAGTCCAGTGGCGTTCGTCGGTGATCTCGAAGCTCTCGACGCCCGGCATCAGCTTTGCCATCTCGGACGGCTCGTTGATGACGCTCCAGACCGTCTCCCGCGGCGCGGGGAGCTCCTTCGTTCCGGACACGATCACTTCGATACCACCTCCACGTTCGCGCGTGTCTTCGCGGGATCCTGCAGCATCGACCAGACCCGGTGCGGAGGGTTGCAGCTCGTGTAGACAATCGCGCCTCCGGCCGCGCGCAGCGCATCCTGGATCGCGGCGCCGATGCAGTGGATCCCTCCTCCGCCGCCCTCCCCCATGCCCTTCGCGCCGAGCGGCG
>JBOHBA010000107.1:0-2057 GCA_050698095.1 Gaiellaceae bacterium | reverse complement strand
CCCAGGATCGACGTCTCGTCGAGCAGTGTGTCGAACACGCGCGCCGCGCCGAAGCGGGCGTGCAGTCCCCGCGTCACGCCGTACACGCCCCCTTTGATCGCGATGTCCTCGCCGAAGAGGAGCGCGTTTGGATGACTCTCGAGAACGGCTGAGAGGCCGGCGTTGATCGCCTGCGCAAGGGTCACGGGCTCGGCGGTACCGAGTCGAACGGAGCCCGCGTGCAGCGCGACCGTGCCCGGAGCACGTGGAGCGAGCGGTCTCATGACCTGCTCGGCCGACGTCATCTGCGCGTACTTCGTCGCGTCGAGGGCCTGGGCCCGGACGCGCTCGCCCGCACCCTCGTACTCGGACGCGAGGCTCTCGCCGGTATGGCGCCCCGACGCCACCAGCCAGCGTGCCGTCGCGAGGATCGGGTCACGTTCGAAATCGGCGCGAATGTGCCGGGGCGCGCGGTAGGCGATCTCCGCGTCTGCGCCGGCATGGCTCAGGTAGCGAACCGTGCGGAGATGGAGGACCGCCGGCTTCCTCGCGTCTCGGACCCACTGCGCAAGCTCGCGGCTGACGTCGAGCACCGCCGCCGGATCGCTGCCATCGGCGTACTCGTAGCGCAGCGCAGCTCGCGAGCGAAGCACCGTCTCCACCCAGCCCTGCGGCGTCGGAACGCTGATCCCGAGCCCGTTGTCCTCGCACACGAAGAGGAGCGGAAGCGGCAGGTGCTGGAACTCGCAGTGCGCGGCGGTGTTGAGGGCAGCCTGCGCGGTCGCGTGATTCAGCGACGCGTCCCCGAACGAGCAGAGGACGATCGAGTCGCTCGGCCAGGGACAGGCGATGTCGACACGGGCGGCCCGGTCGATCGCCAGCGCCATTCCCACAGCTCGCGGGAGATGCGAGGCGATGGTCGACGTCATCGGGATGATCGAAAGCTCGCGGCGCCCGAAGACCTTGTGCCGCCCGCCGGCGATCGGCTCGGCCGCGGCTGCGACGACGCCGAGCATGATGTCGCGGACTCCGTCGATACCGGCTTGCGCGGCTCGCGCCAGGTAGAAGGCGCCCGACCGGTAGTGGAGGAGCGCGGGGTCGTCCACTCTCGACGCGAGAGCGACGGCTGCGTTCGACTCATGGCCGGCCGAGCCGATTGTGTAGAACGTGCGGCCGTGCTGCCCGAGCCAGCGCGCGGCGTAGTCCGCCTGCCTGCTGTCGACCTGAGCGTGCCAGATGGCCTCGGCATCCGGTGGCACCGGAACGTGTGTCGAAGGAGGTGCGAGCGCCCTCAGTGACTCGAGGAGATGCTCCTCGACCGGATCGAGCTCGGCGGCGACGGGCCGCGGATCGGCCTGGCTATGCGGCGACAGGCTGCTCCGCCCCCGCGCTCCACTCACCCGCGACGGCGAGCGCGTTCATGCGCGCGCGCTGGACGAACACCGCCTGCGCGGCTTCCGTGTTCGAGGTGTCTCCCGCCCACGCACTCAACGCGGACTGCTGCAAGGCCCTGCCGTAGGAGAACGAGAGCGGCCACGGCCCGCCGATCCCGTTGATCGCGTTCAGGTTCTTGGTCGCCTCGACCTCGGACTGGCCGCCCGAGAGGAAGACGATCCCGGGAATCGCAGCCGGAACGTGATCGAGGAAGCAGCCGATGGTCTGCTCCGCGATCTGCTCGGTGGACGCCTTCGTCGGGCACCCCTTGCCGGAGATGACCATGTTCGGCTTGAGCAGCGTGCCGCGGAGGTCGACGCCCTGCACGAGCAGCTCGTGGAAGAGCCAATGCAGCGATTGGTCCGTCACCTTGCGGCAGCGCTCGATCGTGTTGTCCGCGTCCATGAGCACCTCGGGCTCGACGATCGGGACGATGCCCGCCTCCTGGCAGAGCGCGGCGTAGCGGCCCAGCGCGTGGGCGTTGGCCCGGATGCAGGCTCTCGACGGAATGCCGTCGCCGATCGTGATCTCGGCACGCCACTTCGCGAAGCGCGCGCCAGCGCCGCGATACGCCTCGAGCCGCGCCCGGAGGCCGTCGAGCCCCTCCGTAACCTTCTCGCCCGGGAACCCCGCCTGGTCCTGGG
>JBOHBA010000106.1:0-4936 GCA_050698095.1 Gaiellaceae bacterium | reverse complement strand
GAGCTCGGCCGCGTACCGTTCGTGGTCGCCGGCCACCCGATGACGCTCGGCGGCGAAGAAGTCCTCCCACGCCGACGGCTCGTACGCCGCAGCACGCGGCCCACCGATTGCGAGCACCGAAGTATTCGACTCCTCGGCGCGGGCGTGCCGCTTGACCTTCGGCTCGCGAACGAAGACGACCGTGCCGGCTGGAGCGTCGAGCTCGTCGCCGTCCAGCGTGAAGGTGGCGCGGCCCGAGAGTACGACGTACACCTCCTCGTGTCCGAGCGAGAGCTCCGTATGCTCCTCGACCACGTGGTCACCGGCTTTGGGGGCGACGTATGCGTTGATCCCGAACGCGCCGACATCGAGGGTGCGCCGGACGGGCCGCCAGAGGAGGGTGCCGCCCACGACGGGGATCGGCTCGATCTCGTCGAGCCGGACGCTCTGCCAGCCATCCGCCACGTCGCGACTGTAGCCGCCGCGGCTCTAGATGGGCTACGACGGCCGCTCGGGACGCACCGCCAGCCTGACCTGGAGCGTACGGCGCTCTCCGTCGCGGAGGATCGTGACCGTCACCAGGTCGCCCGGGCGCCTCGCGTCGACTGCGCTCTGGAGCGCCGCTTCGGAGGTCACCTTCTGGCCCGCGAACTCGACGATCACGTCGCCGCCCGTCGGGCGCTCGAGCCCGTCGACGGTCCTCGTGCCTGTGGCCGGCTCGAGTCCCGCCTTCTGCGCCGGCGTGTCGCTCGTCACCTTGGTGATCGCGACGCCGCCAGGTACCGCGACCATCGTGATCCCGAGGTAGGCGTGCTGGACCTCGCCGCTCTCGATCAGCTGCCTGGCGATCGAGCGAACCGTGTTCGACGGTATCGCGAATCCGACGCCGTCCGATCCGCCCGAGTCGCTCTCGATCTGCGCGTTGACGCCGATCACGCGTCCCCGCAGGTCGAGCAGCGGCCCTCCTGAGTTGCCATGGTTGATCGCGGCGTCGGTCTGAATCGTGTCCGTGATGGTGAAGTTGTTGGGCGCGGTCATCTGCCGGTGCAGCGCGCTGACGATTCCACTCGTGATGGTTCCTTCCAGCCCGAAGGGGCTTCCCAGTGCGAGTACGGCGTCTCCGACGACGACGGCGCTCGAGTCTCCGAACCGGAGTGGCTCGAGCAGCGATTCCGGCGCGTCGACCTTGATCACGGCCAGATCCGTCGAGGGATCGATGCCGATGAGTTGCGCGGTTCGGACGGTTCCGCTCCGGAAGCTCACCGTGATGGCGCCGCCGGCGCCGACCACGTGCTGGTTCGTGACGATGTGACCCTTGCGATCGACGATGAACCCGGAACCCTGCGCGCGTGTTGCCGGATCGCCCAGGGATGCCCCTCCGGACGTGACCGCGATCTCCACGACGGCGTCAGACGCACGATCGTAGATCTGGGCGATGGTCTGGCCGTCTGCAGAAGCAGATGCCGTCGGCTCCGCGCCGGCGACCGTGACCTGACGTACCACGGTTGTCGCCGGCTCGTCTGCGAGCACGGCGATGGCAGCGGCGCCGGCGCCGATCCCGAGACCGAGCGCGGCGACGAGGCCGGCGACGACGAGTGGTGTGCGTGAGCGGGTCTCCATGGCCGAGTGAGCTATCAGTGTGTCGGAATCAAGACGGCTTCGGTTGAGTGAACGCTGAGACGCGGCTAAGAAGTCGCTAAGACTCGCGTCCCTCGACGACGGCGAGCGCGCACAATGCGCCGGTGAAGATCCTGGTCGTCGACGACGAGCGCGCCGTCCGCGAGTCGCTTCGGCGCGCTCTCGAGCTCGAAGGGTACGAGGTCGAGCTTGCCTCCGACGGGGAAGAGGCGCTCGGCCGCCTGGCGCTCGAGCCTCCGGTCGATGCCGCGATTCTCGACATCCTCATGCCGGGCATTGACGGGCTCGAGGTGTGTCGGCGGGTGCGTGCGAATCGGAATCCGATCCCGGTGCTGATGCTCACTGCGCGCGCGGAGGTGGACAGCCGCGTCGCGGGGCTCGACGCCGGCGCCGACGACTACCTCTCGAAGCCGTTCGCTCTCGCCGAGCTGCTGGCGCGTGTGCGTGCTCTGCTGCGCCGCGCTGCGAACGGCCAGGTCGAGAGCGATGTCCTGCGCTTTGCGGATCTCGAGCTCGATCTCGGCACTCGCGAGGTCAGGCGCGCCGGGCGCTCGATCGAGCTGACGCGAACCGAGTTCTCTCTGCTCGAGCTCTTCCTTCGGAACCCGCGCCAGGTTCTCACGCGGTCGATCATCTTCGAGCGCGTATGGGGATTCGACTTCGGGCCGAGCTCCAACTCGCTCGACGTCTACATCGGATATCTCCGGCGCAAAACCGAGGACGGGGGAGCGACGCGCCTCATACACACGGTGCGTGGCGTCGGGTACGCGCTCCGAGAGTCATGAGCAACGCAAGCCTTCGTCTTGCGTTCGCCAGCGAAAGGGCGAACGGAAACCATGTTTCCTCCCGCGAGGCCCCCTTCTTCGCGAAAACGTGGGGAACCTCCCGTTTCCTGCGCGGGGAAACCCATGGCTCCCCCGCGAGCCCCCTCCTTGGTCGCAAGGCGCATGGGTTCCCGACGCTCCTCCACGCTCGTGGGCAGATATTCGGCCCATGAGCTTCCGGGCTCGCATCGTCGTGTCAGCGGCCGCAGCGGTTGCGCTCACGGTCGCGCTCGCGTCGGTCCTCGTCTACCTCGTCGCACGCGAGCAGGTTCGTGCGCCGGTCGACGACGCGCTGAAGCTGCGCGCTGCCGAGATCTCAGGGCACCCGCTTCGCGTCGTGAGTGTCCCAGGGGGCACGTTCCTCGCGGTGAGGCCCGAGTTCGGTGAGGCTCGCGGCTACGTCCAGCTCGTGAAGTCCGACGGCGAGGTTCTGTTGCCGGCGCGTCAGGATCTCCAGCTCCCGGTGAACGACGACGTTCGTGCGGTCGCACTGGGAGCGCGCTCCGAGTTCTGGACAGACGTCGACGTCGCCGGGACCCACCTCCGCATGCTCACGTTCTCGTACGGGCCCGGGGCCGCCGTGCAGGTCGCGCGGCCGCTCGCGGAAGCGGACAGGTCGCTCGAGCAGATCGGGCTCTTCCTGCTCGTCATCACCGCCGGGGGAGTCGTCATCGCCGCCGGCCTGGGCCTCGTCGTGGCGAGGGCGGCGCTCGCTCCTGTCACGCGGCTGACCGAGACGGCGGAACGCGTGACGGAGACCCGGGACCTCTCGGAGCGAATCGACGTGCGTGGCCGCGACGAGCTCAGCCGCCTGGCCGCGAGCTTCAACACGATGCTGGCTGGGCTCGAGGAGTCCACACGCGCGCAGCGCCAGCTCGTCGCCGACGCTTCGCACGAGCTTCGGACCCCGCTCACGAGCGTGCGCACGAACATCGAGGTGCTCGCGAGCGACCGCGTTCTCCCTCGAGACGAGCGAAGCCGGCTCCTGGCCGATGTCGTCGAGCAACTCGGCGAGATGACGACTCTGATCGCCGAGCTGATCGAGCTCGCCCGGGCTGAGCAGACGACCGCGGAGCCCGAGGACGTGAGATTCGACGTTCTGGTCGCCGAGGCCGTCGAGCGGGCGCGCCGGAACCAGCCGGGGGTGATCTACTCGACCGAGCTCGAGGAGTCGACGGTGCGCGGAGTGCCGGCGACGATCGAGCGTGCAGTCTCGAACCTCCTGGACAACGCGGCGAAGTGGACGTCGCCGGGCGAGGGGATCGAGGTCTCGGTACGGAACGGGCGGCTGTCCGTCCGCGACCACGGCCCGGGAATCGCGGACGAGGATCTCCCGTATGTCTTCGACCGCTTCTACCGAGCCCGCTCGGCGCGGGGTATGCCGGGGTCGGGGCTGGGCCTCGCGATCGTGCGTCAGGTGGCCGAGGCGCACGGAGGCGACGTTCGCGCAGAGCGAGCCGCCGGCGGCGGGACGCGCATGGTCCTCGATCTCGGGAGCCCGGGGCTCGGGACCCCGCTCGACCCGACTGTCGAGCGGCTGGCTCCCCGCTTCGAATCTTCTTAGGCGGCTTTCAGCACGCTCTTAGACACGGGTGATCTGATGCGGCACATGACGAAGCGAAGAAACGGCAAGCTCGTGCTCGGCGGTGTCGCCGTCGCAGTGATCCTTGCGGGACTGGGCGCGGCCGGAGCGATTGCGGCTTCCGGCGTCTTGTCTCCCAGCCAGGAGAGCAAGGCGCTGATCGACGACGCTGCCAAGCAGCTCGGGGTCGAGCCGGATGCGCTCTCCGAAGCCCTGCAGCAGGCGCTGAAGAATCGGATCGACGCCGCAGTCGCCGCCGGAACGATCACCGAGGCGCAGGCGAACACCCTGAAGGCGCGGATCGACTCGGCCGACAGCCTTCCGCTCTTCGGCGGGCTCGGCCTCAGGGGACCGGGGCTCGGACACCACGGTTTCGGCCACTTAGGGCACTTCGGAAGCCTTGACGCGGCCGCGGACTACCTCGGCCTGACCGAGGCGGAGCTCCGTGAGCAGCTCCAGGACAAGACGCTCGCGGACATCGCGAAAGCTAGGGGCAAGGCGGTTTCCGGCCTCGTCCAGGTGCTGGTGAGCGCCGCGGAGAAGGCGATCGACGAAGCGGTCGCGGACGACCGGCTAACGAAGGAGCAGGCCACAGAGCTGAAGTCGGGCCTCCAGGATCGCATCGAGCAGCTTGTGAACGGCGAGCACCGCGGGCGAGGATTCGGGTTCCATCACGAATTCCGATCCGGTGACGGGTCTCCCCGCGCCCCACCGTTCTTCTGGGCGCCGCGCGCGTAAGTCCTTCCGAAGCGGGCCAGGCATCACGCCTGGCCCGCGCTTTTGCCTGCGTGTCCCTCGATCGAGGGATCATCCCCCATCCGAGGGAGGTAACTCGTTCGAGGGATTGCATCCCCCGTATGCGTGACTACAACGAGGTATGGGGAGAGGGGAAGGGAGCCGCGCGCTCGTCCTC